>VXZL01000509.1 GCA_009845505.1 Candidatus Poribacteria bacterium
GTGTAGGCATCACTGCTAAGGCGTGTTTAGAGTCAATCTGAAGGACGTTCTTGAATCACAGGAATCACATAACTCCGAATTGTCAATCTAT
This sequence comes from Candidatus Poribacteria bacterium, assembly GCA_009845505.1. Taxonomy (GTDB): domain Bacteria; phylum Poribacteria; class WGA-4E; order WGA-4E; family WGA-3G; genus WGA-3G. The sequence continues at coordinate 92 of VXZL01000509.1, forward strand.
TGAGGGTTTCTGTCTCTGTGCGCGGTTCCGGAGCGTTGCGATGATCGAATACCACGTAATATCCCGCTGTGGCGTTCTCCAATTTGACGTACGCAGCAAGTTGTTTTTTGCCTGCCTGATAACGCGCAGTTCCGCCCCAGATTTTTGTTTCGACGATATGTTTTCGCTGGTTATGACGAATGAGAATGTCCATTCTACCCCGTCCAGTTTGTGCCTCAAGGTACATGGTGCCGCCCACAATTTGGACAAACTGTTCAAGATAGGCAAAGAGGAGACGCTGTCCGACATATTCCCGGGGCGTATCTGGCACTTGTAAAATTTTGAAGCCTACGCGTGCGATAAAATCACGGAAGTTATCAAGAAGTGCTGCCATTTGGATGTGTCCATTTGGTGTGAGATAATCCTGAAATCCTGCGCGAGTGTCTTCGGGTAAATATTCCTGTTCCAGTCCATTCACTATCGGTTTAAACGCTTGCATAATGCAATAGTGATAAATTGGATTGATAATCTCACACATACCGTCAGTCCCTTCAGCAATGATACCATAAGTTGCCAGTTCATTAATGAGTTCATTGTAAAGATTAAATTCTGTGCCTTCATCGTAAGAAACGATCTTCATGAGGAATGCCTCAAATCGCCGGTCTCTGCGGATATTCGTTATCAGGTGATCAATGTTAGTATGTCGTTCGCGCAGGAGCTGCTCGTGTGCTTTTGAAAAGTGTTCCATTGTAATCGGTTCGCTCTTCGGGATGTCCATCTCTTCAGTAAGAATTTGGGCGAATCGATTGACGAGTACGGGTTGTCCAGCCGTCTGTTTGTGAATCGCTTCTATGACTTTGGAAGCGAAGGGCTGTCCGACTTCTTGTGTGTATTGTGAAAGGAGTTCTTGCACCTGTGTGCGCGTGAAATTCGATAGTTTAAACTCGTCTTGTATATTGAAGGGTGAAATGGAGCGGTCGTAGTTGAGTTGTGTAATGCTTTTAACGCCGACGAGGCCAATGCTATGTGGGCATCGCGTCCTTCCAGAGAGATAGATATGGCGTAGCGAATGCAGAAACCCTCTGATAGCGTCTGGAGGGATACCATCAAACTCATCAATGATCATAATAACCCGCTGATTTTCCAACAAACCCCCAAAGTCTTCAAAAAACCTTCGCATTGAAATCGCTTCGGTTATTTGGGTATTTGCTAAAAAATAGTTGAGTTTATCGGTGGGATTCTCTTGGCGTTTTTGAAAGATGTTCTTAATTTGTTTACATATTTCTTCACAAAGAGATGGGTAAAAAGTGGGAGCGTCGCTGTCTGCGTACCCCTCAAAATTAAGTTGTATTGGGAAGTAGGTGTTATCTTCAGTTTCAAGTGCGTCAAGCGCGTTTCGGAAGAAAGTCGTCTTACCTGTCTGGCGCGGTGCGAACAAAACGACATATCTCCCCCTTTTTAGCCGATTCATAAAATCTGAGCGTTCATCTGTACGTGTGACGACGTAGTTATCCTCAGGATAGACAGGACCGCGCGTCTCAAACCATCTCATATTTCTGCTCTCCTTAATATAAGGCATTGAGGAGATTATAGCATATTGTGGTGTGGAAGTCTATAAGAAACAGTGTTGAAATATTTCGCAATTTGCCAGCAAAGGTTGCAATTGTGGTGCTTAACCAAGTAGTTCCTCCTTATAACACACCGGAGAAAATCGTAGAGAAAATAGGATTGTGAGTTAGTGATTCAGACAATTTTTAAAACAGATTTATCGTTTTCAAGATATTTAAGCAAGATCTGAACGGTTTCCTGAAAAACGGGATGCACAAGATTAGGGGCAATTTCTGCTAAGGGGACCAAGACGAAACGGCGGAGATGCATCTCTGGATGTGGCACAATAAGTTTCTCGGTCTGGAGACATAAATCTCCATAGATTAATATGTCCAAGTCGATTTCTCTCGGACCCCAGCGGATGCGGTGTTGTCTGCCGACAGCAGTTTCGATGTCTTTTAAAGTGTGTAGTAAGGAGAGAGGCGAGAGAGTGGTTTGGATCGCAGCAACACCGTTCAGGAATTCACCTTGTGCTTCATATCCTACCGGTGCTGTTTTGTAAATGGAGGAAATCTCTTGTAAAGTGATTCCCTCCGTTTTCGATAAGGCGTGAATGGCATTCTGGATATGTTTGAGCCGGTCGCCGATGTTGCTTCCGAAGCCAATGTAAGCTGCGTACATAGCGTCTCCGAAACATATCCAAGTAGATGAGAGTGCTAACCTGAGAATTTGCGGACAGCAATTGAAGTATTGTGCCCACCAAAACCGAACGCGTTGGAAAGCGCGACTTCTATCTTCGCGTCACGGCTTTCATTCGGGACGTAATCCAAGTCGCAGGCGTCGTCTGGCATATCGTAGTTGATCGTCGGCGGCAGAAAGCCTTTTCCCATCGCACCTAAACAGGCGATGAGTTCCACAGCTCCAGCAGCACCGAGCAGATGCCCAATCATGGATTTGGTGGAACTGACAGGGATTTTATACGCATACTCACCGAAGAGCGTTTTTATGGCGTTTGTTTCAGCCACATCGCCGACCGGCGTAGAAGTGCCGTGGGCATTGATATAATCAACGGCATCTGACGACAATTTTGCATCCTTAAGTGCGAACTCCATCGCTTTCGTTGCCCCTTCACCGTTCTCAGGGGGGCTTACCATGTCGTGTGCGTCTGAAGTCATTCCATAGCCGATGATCTCTGCGTAGATATGCGCACCCCGTTTTTGGGCATGTGATAACGATTCGAGGATTAATATGCCGGCACCATCTCCCATCACGAAGCCGTCCCTGTCTTTGGTGAACGGGCGCGAGGCGCGTTCAGGTTCATGATTTCGCTCCGACATCGCTCGCATTGAGCAGAAACCCGCAAAAGCCAGAGGTGTAATCGCAGATTCCGTGCCACCCGTGAACATTACATCTGCCTCGCCGCGTTGAATGATGCGAAATGAATCCCCAATAGAGTGGTTGGCACTGGCGCATGCAGTAACAGATGTAGAATTAGGACCCTTGAGGCTAAAGTGGATTGAGATCTGTCCTGCTGCCATGTTAATAATCATGTATGGGACAAGGAATGGGCTGACGCGTTTAACGCCCCGTTCAGCAAGGGTTTTTGCGTTGTCTTCGAGGACCCCAATGCCGCCGATGCCAGAACCGACTTGTACCCCAGCGCGGTAAGGGTCAACGCTGTTGAGTTCCAAGCCAGCGTCTTCATGTGCCATGATTGAGGCAGCAAGCGCGTACTGGATAAACAGCGGGAACCGAGACGCAGCGCGACGATCCATATACTGTTCCGCTTGGAAGTTTTTTACCTCTCCAGCGATTTGGGTGCGATGCTCAGAGGCATCGAAATAGGTTAAAGGTCCGATTCCGTTTTTACCGCTGGCAAGCGCATCCCAATATTCTTCTTTCGTGTTGCCAATCGCATTGACAACGCCGATTCCTGTAATAACTACACGCTCCACGAGACCGATCCTTTTTTAATGAGGTTGCAAGCGCGCTCGGAACAGCAACCAAGCGCGCACTAAGGCGGGCTTATAGGGTCCTGCTATACGCCCATCAGTGATATATCTTAACTATACATGCTCGTCTAAGTAATTCAAGGCATCTTGAACAGTCTGAATTTTCTCAGCATCGCTGTCTGGAATTTCGATGTCGAATTCCTCTTCAAGCGCCATAACTAACTCAACAGTATCAAGTGAGTCAGCCCCAAGGTCTTCCATGAAAGAGGCATCTGGGGTCACATTACCTTCATCAACACCGAGTTGTTTCGCTATAATTTCAATGAGACGATCTTGATT
>VXZL01000522.1 GCA_009845505.1 Candidatus Poribacteria bacterium
TATTCTAATATTCGCGTTTGTGCCAGTCGTCTTCAAAGGGGTTGAACGAACCTTCACGATACGGATGTTCGGCGATAAGCTCCTCATTGAGTTCCATACCGAGTCCAGGTCCATTGGGCAGACTAAAATAGCCGTCAACAACTTCCGGACATCCGGTTGCCGCTTCTTTCACCCATGCCTCAGAGAAATCGTTGAAATGTTCCTGAATCTTAAAGTTAGTCGTGCAAGCGGCAAAATGCAAGGCAGTTGCCGTAGAGACGGGACCGCCGACATTGTGCGGCGCAACGGTCATGTAGCACATGTCGCCCATCGCTGCGATCTTCTTGGTCTCCAAAAAACCGCCCGTCTGGGTAATATCCGGTTGCAATATGTCTGCTGCTTGTAGGTTAATCAGCTCACGATACTCGTATTTATTGTGGAGTCGTTCGCCGGTGGCGACAGGTAAATTAATCTTTTCAGCGGCTTTTGCGAGTGCTGCGATATTATCGGGCGGTACAGGCTCCTCAACCCAGCTCGGTTGGTATTTTTCCAGTTCTGCGGCTATCTCAATCGCCACATAAGGACTGAACCGACCGTGCATCTCAACCAGAATTTCGACATCGGGTCCCACGGCATCGCGCACGGCTTCAACGAGTTCAACGGATTTCAGTTTCTCTTCGTAAGAGAGTTCATAGTACCCCGCACCGAACGGGTCGAACTTGAGTGCCCGGTACCCTTTTTCAAGTACCCTTTTTGCGGCAGCGTGAAACTCTTCAGATGAGCGTTCAACACGATACCAGCCATTCGCGTACGCTTTAATCTTATCACGACAGGCACCACCGAGCAGCCGATAAACCGGTTGGTTGAGTGCTTTGCCGATAATATCCCAGCACGCAATCTCAATAACGCTAATGCCGGTTGCGACGATTTCACCGGCGCGACCGTAATCGTCGCGGAACAGGCGTTGGTAGAGGTCTTCTGTGTTGAACGGATCGCTTCCGATAACGTGCCGTTTTTTCGCACCATCAATGTAGGCGACAAGCGCGTCTGTACGGTTATTCATCCGCACCTCACTGACACCTGTCAAGCCTTCGTCTGTTTCAACTTTGACAAACGTTAAGTTGCGCCAACTGGTACCCATGACCAGTGTTTTGACATCTGTAATTTTCATTTTTTTAACTATAGGCTCCTGGTCTGCGCTCCACTTCGTTTCGCGCAGGTTTCCGATTATCCTGTACAAAATTCTTAAAATAGAGCAGTTTATCTATCACGAATTCCTTACCCCAGGTTTCATGACCTACTAACTTCTCGCTTCTGCTTCAGAGACACTGCGTTGTCCGCTTCTTTGTGTGGGTGCCGGTTCGATTGTCGGTCTTTCTTCACCTGCCTCCAGCATTCGCCGAAGGAGCCGTTCCCGCATTACCGCTGTTACTGGTTCATGCGATTGCAATCCGATGAGATTCCGTAACTCATACGGATCTGCTTCGAGATCATAAAGGTATTGCTCGGCATACCGGTCAGATCCGGCATCTCTGCCGCCATTTTGATGTGGCGCATCCACACCGTATTTCCAGCGTTGCGTACGGACGGCACGTCCGACTTGTGCTTCACTGATTTGGACGAATACCTCTTCTGGCCAGTCGTCTGTCTCGCCGCGAACGAGCGGTAGAATGGAACGCCCTTGCATTTCACCCGGCACCGCCAAACCTGCTGCATCGAGGAGTGTCGGTGGAATATCCACGAGACTCACAAGTTCTTGAAGCTGACCGCCGCCGATGAAACCGGGGCCGTGGAACGCAGTCGGCACACGAATTGAACTCTCGTGGCAGGAGCGTTTGTATTCGCCGTTACGTGTCTTGAAATGGCACCCGTGATCGGAGGTGAAGAGGATGATCGTGTTGTCAAGTAGATGGAGGCTTTTGAGCGCATCTAAAATTCTACCCAGTGCTTCGTCTAACCTTTTTACCATACCGTAGTAACCGCCTAAGTGCTGGTGCGTCGAGCCACCGAGTGCTGCAAGGTCTGGCGGTATCCATTTCCCAGTATACCGTTCCCGATACCCGTCCGGCGGTGGATAGTCGTCCAGATGGTTTTGATGATGCGGTTCAATGTATGACGTAAAGAGATAAAAGGGCTCGTTTTGGTGTCGGTCAACGTAGCGAATCACCGCATCGGTGAGCGCGTCCACACGGTAGCCGGGGAGATCAACGGGTTTATTGTCGTTATCGTAAAGCGTTGTCTGGTACGCGTCGGAAGTGAACTCAAGGACGTTAGACGCTAACCAATAGTCATACCCGCCGCGGTGCTCCTCTGGCACGGGGCCCGGTCCTGTACCGCCGCTATAGAGGTGCCATTTGCCGAGGTATCCCGTGGCGTAACCTGCCTCACCGAAGTGGTGTGCGAGGGTTTTGAGGTTCGGGGACAGCGGAATACCGTTTCGGAAGCATCCTGTGCGGGTTGCATATAATCCGGTTTGAAGACATGAGCGCGCAGGACCGCAGACGGGTTGGCATGTAAAGGAGCGATGGACGTGTGTGCCGCGTTGTGCCATCCGGTCGAAATTGGGGGTCAAGTCGAGCGGGTTGCCATGCAAGCCGGAGGTATCCCACCGTTGTTGGTCGGTGAAAAAAACGATAACATTGGGTTGATTTGTATCCGTTTGTGGCATGTTTCTATTTTCCTCTCTATTTTGGTTTAGCTGCTTCCATTTTAGAGGGTTTTTAGATAGATGTCAAGTGTAAAATTTGAGTAACAGCAAACCAACAACTTATGCTACTTGCGTAAGTCCTGTGTACTATAGCCTGTTAGGCTGTGGTCCGAGAGGGTGCTCCGACTTATCAGGGGTGAAGGATTTGCAGGATTTGTTAGCAGTCAGCAATCAGCGGTCATCGGTTTCACCTGTAATTGCCTTTTGCTCCGGCGGGGGCTGGTGTGCGATGGCGAGTTTCCCTAAGACTTCAACGAGTGCGTTGGCATCCGCAATATGTGTGGGCTGCTGAAGTCCTTCCAATGCGACCGTCAATCTCTCCAGAATTCCAGCGAGCTGCGGTGTAGCCAGAGTTGCTTGGATGGGTTGCTCACTGGGAGATAATTTCTCCAAACTCTCTAAGGTCTTGGTTAGGGATTGGGTCAACGCCTGAAAAGCTGGGGCGGCGTATTCGTTGTTATCCAATGCATGGATTCCCAATGATGCATGTTTCAATCTCGCAATCGAGATACTTTTCCTTTTCAATTCATTCCCGACCCATAATCCTTAACCAGAAGCAGATGTTTCAATCTCGCAATCAAGATACTTTTCCTTTTCAAGGCGTACCTTTCTTTGGAAGCCTTACCCTACATACCTTGATAAACGACTTTTCTATGAGCGACGTTTATAATTGTTAAAGGCGATAAAGAGATAAACAGAGGGCTAAAAGCAGAAGACATAAGGGTTTCTACAGCACTATGAGCGACCCGATAATTCAATTCCCAACGGTTACGATGCCCCTCCTTGCGATGTGTGCAAATTGCCATTATTTCAACCACGCAAAAATGATCGCTGCGACAGCAACAACAAGGGCAACCCAAGACTTGATGTCCGCCCAGAATTCACCCCGTCCTTCGAGTTTCCCGCGCACCCATGCCATACTTTGCTCCAGCGATGAGAGCCTGTTTTCCATAGATGACATCCGCTCATCTATCCTGTTTTCCATAGATGACATCCGCTCATCCATAGACGACATCCTGTTACCGATTTCAGAGAGTTGAGCTAACAGGAGTTCTTCAAATTTTTCTTGATTCATTTTTTTCTCCGTTTGGCTCCGTATTTTCAGTTCGCCTGCCAGCAGGACAGCGTTTGGGCTGCCCTTCATGATGCTGGCTTCGGCACGGAGTCTGTTGAAATGATACAAACAC
>VXZL01000234.1 GCA_009845505.1 Candidatus Poribacteria bacterium
GGTGTGACGTGAGTGGGTTCGGTTAATGCGAGATAAACTTTTAGAAATGGTATAATATAATTGTAATGGACGGTAAGTATTTTGTCAAGATTTCCTGAAAATCAACGCAATAATTGAGTTTACCGATCCTCTGCTCATGCCTCTTCTTTTTTCACCTCAGAATGCGAGGAGGCACGCTTGCGGAACAATTGAACAGAACTATAACCGATAACGAAAAGTAGGATTGTCGCTTGCATCACCAGCGTTACTTTGTCAGAGATACCGACCTCCCGCTGCATACTATACGAACCCGTCGTCAAAGCACCGAATAGAAGGGCAGCAGCGACCGTTACCAACGGATTCAGTTTCGCTAACAGTGCGACAGCAATTGCCGTGTAACCGTATCCGGGTGAGAAGTTGAGAAAGAGTCGGCGGGTCAATGCAGTGAGTTCAATTGCGCCGCCGAGTCCTGCAAGTGCGCCGCTGATGAAAAAGACGCGGAGGGTGTTGTGAACAATCGAGATTCCTGCGGCTTCTGCTGCAGCTGCGCCTTCTCCTACGGCGCGGAGTTGAAATCCGAATGCCGTCCGAAAGAGGACAAACGTAAGGATAATCGCCAGTACCACAGCGAGAATAATGCCGAGGTGGACCCGATGCGGTGGAATAATGCGAGGCAAGAACACCCATTCGGCTATTCGGTCGCTCTGTGGACCGCGTTGCGCCGCTTCCTGCAATGGCCCTCCGTCTATCATCATACCCACCAGATGAAGGGCGACGTAGTTCAACATAATCGTACTGATAACTTCGTTGACCCCGCGCGTCACCTTGAGAACTGCGGGAATGAGTCCCCAGATTCCACCTGCGAATGCCGCGAAGCAGAGACAAATTGGCACGGCAATCCACGGGGTTTGCGGGAAAATTGGAGCGAGTTTTGTTCCGAACCACGTCGCTGTGAGTGCACCTATCAGAAATTGCCCCTCGGCACCGATATTCCAGATTCCACATCGGAATGCCATCGCGACCGAAAGCCCAGCCATCAAAAACGGTGTGCTTTTCACGAGTGTCTCTCCGAACTTGCGTCCGTTGCCGAACGCGCCACTTACGGCTGCCTGATAGGCTTCCAGCGGGTTATAGTGGCATAACAACATTATAATGGCGTTTGTAACAAACGCACTTACGAGGATTATGGCAGGTGTTAGAGCCCAGCGAAGGTTGATTCTTTTCATAACCCTTCCCCCGTCATTAATAATCCGAGTGCCTCAATGTCATTGCGCTGTTCAGTGGCTTCGATGAGTGTGCCTCTGGACATAACGTAGAGCCGGTCGCTCAATAGTAAAACCTCGTCAAGTTCTGTTGAAATTAATAAAACGGATTTTTTTTTCTCGCGTTGTGCCAATAGATTCTCATGGACGTAGTGCGCGGCGTTGACATCTAAACCGCGTGTCGGGTTAACGGCAATAAGGAGATCGGGTTGAAGTGAGATTTCTCGGGCAAGGACGATTTTCTGTTGGTTGCCCCCGGAGAGAGATGATGCAGGAATATCAGCGATAGGTGGACGGATGTCGTAATCGGCGATCAGCTGCGCTGCTGTTTCCTGTTTCCGCTTTTGGTTGAGGATATTATAGTGTGCGAGGTTTCTGAGGTGTGTTACGTTTAGCAGGAGGTTCTCCGTAACTGAGAAGGCTGCAATAACCCCCGTTGTTTGTCTATCTTCAGAAATATAGCCGACCCCGCGCTGTCGCACAGCTTTTGTGCCTTTAGGGTTAGCACCTAAAATGTTTATCGTTCCAGATGCGGTGTGTCGTAAACCTATGATTGCCTCGGCGAGTTCGCGCTGCCCGTTGCCATCAACGCCAGCGATACCGACGATTTCGCCGCGGTGGGTCTCCATAGAGACATCAGAAACTGCGACCTCATTGCGATCACCGAGGACTGTCAGATTTGTAAGTTGGAGTACGCTTTCCGGCGGCTCGTTTTCATGTTCTGAATTGGCTGAACGTTGGACATCCTCGATGTCCTCTCCAACCATCTCCCTTGCGAGTTCCCGTGCAGTCAGTTCTCCGGTCGGACCAAGATAAACCTTTTTACCGCGCCTTAAAACGGTTATCCTATCGCTAATCTCTAAAACCTCTTTCATTTTGTGGCTAATGAAGATGATGGCGCGACCGTCTGCTTGGAGTTTGCGAAGGACCGTGAAGAAACCTTCGACCTCTTGTGGGCTGAGGACGGCTGTGGGTTCGTCAAGGATTAGGATACGTGCATCAACAGCGAGTGCTTTTAGGATCTCTACGCGTTGCTTTAAGCCCACGGATAGACTGCGGACCAGCGCACTTGGATCAACACTCAAGCCGAACTGTTCGGAGAGTGCTTCAGTGATATGAATAGCCTCCTCCTTCTTGAACCAAAGGGAGTGGAAGAATGGAAGCGTGGAAGCGTGGAAGAGAGATTTCAACCCATCCTTTCCTTCTTCCGTTCTTCCCTCCTTCCTACCTGTCCGTAGTTGTCCAAGCGCCAAGGCGATGTTCTCAGCAACTGTGAGGTTTTCAATCAACATGAAGTGTTGATGCACCATGCCGATCCCGTTGGCAATCGCATCGCGTGGTGATTTTGCCCTTAGCCTATACCGCCAGTTTTCGCGATCTGTGACATAAATACGTCCCGTTGAGGGTTGGTAGAGTCCATAGATAAGATTCATCAACGTGGACTTACCGGCACCGTTTTCACCTAAGATGGCGTGGATCTCACCGGCTTGGAGTTCAAAGTCTACACTGTCAACAGCAACAAAATCGCCGAAGGTTTTTGTGACGTTCCGAAGTTCGAGGACGCTTTCATTTTCCATCTACAGTTGGCACCACTTTCTCGCTCTCGCGGATGTTAAATCTCCGTCGTAAGCAATAACCCGAAGCGAAATTTTCCATGTCTCACCTGCTGGTGTGGAGACCGCCCCTGTCCACGTTGGATTATAGAGTGCCATCCCGTAATCCCGAATGAACCAGGGACCGCGAACGCCTTCATCGAGTATGCTCATCAAGACTCCGAACCGCCCGTGTCCGGTTAGCATGTTCTGGTAGGCAACGAAATCTGATTCGCATTCGTGAACGACTTCAACTCCACCTTTACGTCCCGCGTCTCCGAGTGCGATTCCCCCCATAACAGGCAAGAGTCTCGGTTCAACACGGATACCGATGCTCCCAAACTTCGTCTGTGGATAGGTAACCGCGCCGTAAGACGCAATCTTTTCGCTGGTCATATCACAGACTGTGGCATCATCAAGGGCGTAAAGATTGACCGTCCGAATTTCGTCGATTAACGGTTCTTCGTTTTCATCCCGCCAGATAACGTTTTGAACGAACTGAACACCGGTCTCATGGGGAGTGATGTCAATGTCTTTCTGCGTGTCCATCCGTCCTAATTTCTCAAAGACTTTGTCTGTAAAGGAACGGCGGGGTGGTGATGCCCAAAAACCTGCTTCCCTATCGCCGACCTGTACGGGTCCTTGTCCGACGAAAATACCGTTGTGGAAGGGATGATCGAAAGCAAATTCTTGGACGACTGTATGCCCTGCAGGTGTGTAGAATGGAAAGACAAAAGGACGATAAAAATTCGCGCCGACACCGCCTAAGCAGCGTCCTGTCTCGCTTTGGAAGACCAAATGCGTTTTGGCATTTATTTTAACTTCAAAATTGTTTTTCATATGTGGTTAGTGTGTTATGCCTCCTTGCCAAGTATCTGAAAAGTATATGGTATCTGTGGAAGTGTGTCAATAGAAATTCTGGAATCTTTGTTCTGAAAAAGCAGAGGTTTTATCAAGAGATTACGTTTATTTATTTAATTTGACTTAATAAGTCAGATTTCTTATAATTATCATAGGCTGAGTAGCAT
>VXZL01000315.1 GCA_009845505.1 Candidatus Poribacteria bacterium
CAACAAAGGAGTAGAAAATGATTGCGAATCTGATTACACTTTTCCGACTAATCCTGGTATTCGTTGTTATCTCACTTTTCGGGCAGCATCTCTATTTAGACATTTTACTTGTCGCGCTGATTGGACTGATTCTATTTCTTGACGCGGTCGATGGTTACGTTGCGCGGAAACTCAACCAAACTTCAGACTTCGGGGCACTATTGGATATAGTCGGCGACCGTATTGTTGAATGCATTTTCTGGGTTTACTTCGCTGTTGTTGGACTGATTCCCATCTGGATTCCAGTTATTGTGATTGCGCGTGGTTTCTTTACAGACGGCTTGCGGAGTGCTGCTTTCGCACAAGGGAAAACAGCGTTCGGTGAGAATACGATGATGTCCTCAAAATGGACGCGCGCGCTAACGAGTTCACGTATGAGTCGAAGCATTTATGGCATTGCGAAAACGATTGCCTTTATCTATCTCGGCGGTCTCATAGCCTTCAAAAACTCTGGTGTCTACCCGGAACTGACTGTCGGTTTGGAATTAACAGGTGTAATTTTATCAACTATAACCGTTGCGATGTGCTTAATCCGCGGTCTCCCTGTCTTAATTGATGGCTGGAAATACGTCAAAAACTAACCACCAGAGGTTATCGGAAATTTTCAGAATTTGGTTGGAAGGTTGTAAGACTGGAAGCGTGGGTACCCCTCCTCCCATCCGAGCACCGTCCAGTCTTCCGATCTTCCAATCTCTGCTTCTGCTGACTGCTGCCCCTTATTTAGCAATAACCGACTCCCATCTTCGCTTGCGAGCGACACAAAAAGCGATTTCGCTGCCGGATACGCGTCTGCTGGAAGTATCCGGTTTTTAAGAGTAAATACAAGCCGATAGGTGATAACATTTTCAACCTGTCTGTACTGCCGACGCAGTTCTGCTATCTCTATCGTGTGATGGATGTCTTCTGGCAAAACAGCCGTCCATCCATCTGGAATTTGGATGCTAATTATCTTCTCAATTTGCATTGGGTAGCCAAAATCCAGGGAATAGGTGCGATGTTCATTAGCGAAAGTTTCAGCATAAGCAGCGAATTCATCAATCGGCAAGCGGAGTAGCATGCTATTCCCCAAAGACTCAGCGTAATCCTTGACATGAAAACCGAGATTAATTTCTACTGGTACATCATTGAGGTCATCAGGGTCAGACATCCGCCACCACTCTATTTGAATCCCCGGAAATTGCTGACTGAGTTCAGTGGCTAAAGTGGGCTTCATAGCACTCGGATGGATCTGTTGATAGGTCCACCGCGTATTTAGACTGTATTGTCCAGTTGTCTGAATATGAAGCGTGCCTTGCACGTCGCCTTTACTGTCTAACGCCAATTCCGTCGTACTCACAAGTTGGTTGGTTTCTGGTGGAAAAATAGGTGTCTCCACAAAGACTCCCTGCGTATCAGAGATGAGGAATCCAGTGCGTCCCTGCGCGTTATACGGCAAGTCTCCATAACTACAAGTCGCCGCCGTTGTATCCAACCAGATATAGGTACCCGTGCCGGTAGGGACTACAGCAATTATATGGTTGAATTGGCTGAGAAATGGCAGCGTCGTATCAACTCGCGCGTATGGTGCCATGCTAATCAAGCAAGGATAGGCTTTAATGCCTGCGAGATCCAGCATTGAGATTAGGAGGGTTGTTTTGTCTTTGCAATCCCCGTATTGCACCTGAAAAACCTCGGTGGCATACGACGGTTGGTAAGCACTCTGTCCGAGCTCAATACCAACATACCGAATTTTTGAGGCGACGAAATTATAGATAGCGCGGATTTTTGCTTCATTCGTTTCGAGATTCTCGGTTAGAAGTTGGACTTTCCACTCAATGTCAGCATTGGGGATATATCTCCCTTTTGCGAGTTCCTTATACCACGTGTAGACAGCCTGCCAGTCTGCGATGGAGGAATAGTGCAGGCGTGGCACAATGTCATTAATATGTGGCATGCCATCCTCCGCTTCCACCGCCGGAGTCTCCCCATATCTCCATAAGTAGATAACCGTATCATTTTCCGTATAAGAGACCAGTGGCACTAAAGGCTTCGTTTGTGATGTTGTGTTAGCGATCTCCCACTGAAGGTGCCATGCCTTCGGCATCTGAAGGGCGTAACTCGTTTCAAGGGTCGCCTCTGTTGACTGAAAATTATACCCACCCGTAATCCAGGTTTCTCCGCCAGCAACTTTATCTTCAAGTGTTACTTTATACTCAATACAGCCCCCCGGTGCAAGACCGACCATAGAGATAACCTTCCACATCGCGTCTGAGTAGAGATTGTAGGACAATAAACCGGGCGGCGTTACATCGTTGTACGCTTCATCAGGTGGTTGAAGCACTGTGCCATCTGCTGTAATTGTTCTTGCTATGTTAACGCCAATATTTTGCGATGCGGGTTGGTAAGGGATGGCGATATCTCCATATTTTTGGATGCCTCTTTCGGTGAGAATCTTAACGATTTGGTGCGTTGTATAACGAGATCGTCCTGTCGGTAACACATCATGACTGAAGTGATTGAACAAAACGAGCGTATCAGCATTGGGATAATCACTGGCATCTGGTGCGTTTGCGATTATCTGCTCAACGTCTGGGTCCAGAAGGGTAACAGGCGGCACATTAACTGCCCGCACTGGGTTGAGATTGAGTTGGGAAAGTGCTTGAAGGCGTGTAATAGCGAGCAGGTTGTCTGGTGCAATCTCTAAAAGTTGCTGGTATTGCAGCTGCGCCTCAAAATAACGTTGTTGATTTTCATAAAGTGCTGCGAGCTGCTGCCGTGCCCAGATATCGTTTGGAAACAACCGAATTGACTCCCGAAACTCCGCGATCGCCTCGCCGACTTTACCTTGCTCCAGATAAATAAGGCCCAAGTAGTTGTGTAAATTCTCGCATTCGGGACGCTCACACCTCGGATCAATCGATAACGCTTTGTGAAGGACGCTTATACCTTCATCGTAGCGTTGTAGTTGCTTATAAGCCAAACCGAGATGATTTAGCGCATATAGGTTATCAACTGAGATGTCCAAAACTCGTTCATAGTACTTCGCAGCAGCAACATAGTTGCTCAGCTTTTCAGAAATGTATCCGACATAATTCAAAGCCGTGATATTGTTCGGTTCCAGCCTCAGAAATACCAGAAATGCGTTTCTCGCGTTTTCATATTCCTCAAGTTGAAGATATATCTCCGCTATTTTGTATTGGACATCCCCGGAATTCGGACGGATTGCGATAGCGACTTCATAGGCATTAAGGGCAGCTCGGAGGTTTCCACGCTTCAATTCATAATTGCCGGCTTCAATATGCTCGGTCCACTGGCGATTCCGCTCAACAAGCGGGTCAACTACGGACGGTGCGGTTGTTTTTTGCGGAAAGAGCGCGCATCCGCTAACGAGAAAAAGCAGACTTAACAGAAAAAGCACGTAGTTTTTAGGGAATGTCATTGTCGGTTTCCTTGGGGCAGGAGTGAGGCTACACTGTTTCTTTTAGAAGTTTTGGGTTACGCTTGTGTCGTTCTTTGTCTCGGTTCGTCTTCTTCTCCATCGACTTTTTGAATGCATCCTCAAGTTCAACGCCTGTCTGATTCGCAAGACAGATGAGTACGAAAAGAATATCTGCCATCTCTTCACCGAGATCAAGATCATGTTCATTCTTCTTGAAACTCTGTTCGCCATATTGGCGCGCCATAATCCGCGCTAATTCTCCGACCTCCTCCATAAGGATCGCGGTATTGGTTAACTCAGAAAAATAGCGCACGCCAAAGGTCCGTATCCAGTCATCTACAAGTTTTTGGCAATTTTCGAGGGTATAGTCCATGTTAATTGCTAACTC
>VXZL01000466.1 GCA_009845505.1 Candidatus Poribacteria bacterium
AATTTTCATACATATTCAGCGGGAACGTCCCGTTGCCTTTATGCCAAAATCCGTGATGTCCGCAGGAGTAGCCGTTGTCGCTACTGAAAACAACGAGTGTATTTTCACGGATGCCGAGTTCGGTAAGCCTATCAAGAATCCGTCCAACGTTTAAATCGAGTGCTGTTATCGCTGCGAAATAGCCTTTCAACGATTCACGGTTGCCCATGTGAACAGCGGCGCCCTGTACCGCCCACGGGTGCAACGCCTCCTGTGGACAGGTTTTGAAGGGGCAATCGTCATAGGAGTCAACGATGTCTTGAGGGTGCCCTGTGAACGGCGTATGCGGTGCGTTGTAGTTGACGCTGAGATAGAAGGGTCCGTCTTTGTTCGCCGAGATAAAGTTTAACGCGTCATCGGTGATGACATCGGTGAGGTAGCCGGGTTGCATTTCGACCTGCCCGTCCCGTATCATGTCCGCGTCATTGTATTTGCTTCCACCAGTGAGTAAAGCGAACCAATGGCTGAATCCGTGTTGGGGTGTTAGACTGTCGCCGAGATGCCATTTGCCACTCAATCCGACTGTGTAGTCATTTTCTGCGAGTATGTCTGTATAGCAGGTGAGTCCGTCTAAATATTGGGCAGGATCAGGAGGCATGTTGCCATCGCGAATCCAGTCGTGGACACCGTGGGCAGAAGGGATACGTCCTGTCATAAGACTGGCGCGTGCGGGTGAGCAGACGGGACTTGTGCAAAAGAAATTCGGGAAGCGTGTGCCTTCTGAAGCCAATTGGTCGAGATAAGGTGTGCGTACCTCGTCGTTACCGCAGCATCCGGCTGCCCAGGGGCCTTGGTCGTCTGTTAAAACAAAGATGACATTTGGTTTGTTGCTCATATTGAATTCTCCGTTTCATTAGTAGAGTTGGTGCGATAGTTTGTATTTTCTCCGTTACGATTGCTCACTGATTAGATAGTTTGTTCTCCGTAATTCGTCAAGGAGACGAACGATGTCGCGGTAGCATTTGTCGAATGAATTTGCTTGACGCGCCTGTTCTATATCAAAAAGTGCTGTGAGGGCGGGTTGATCACTCGTTTCACTATACGTTTTGTTTCTTTCCATTCGCTGACTTAGCCACCGTTTGGCATCCCTAATTGTCTCCGGATCGTTCGGTGGGTGAATATCATCTCCTAACCCTCTTTGCCCACGAATAGATTCAGCTGCTGCAAGAAACCATGCCTCAAACTCGTGTTTGGCGAGGACAACGGCAATCGGCAAATCGCTACGAGTTTGTGATGCTCGGTGAAGCAGTGCAGGTCCCAGTTCTGCTGGACAGTCATCGTCACTATCGAGAATGATAAATATAGCACCTTGCCCACCAATCTGCCGAGCTACGAATTCAACCGCTCTTTCAAGTTCGTTTTCTTTAATAACCTTATTCCGGGGACGGCGAATAGGTGGTGGCACAACAATCGGCAATTCTGGATAAAGATCCGCAGCGATACGGCGAATCAGAAGGGGTACAGCTGCTATCTCGCTTTCCCCTTCGACAATGCAACCGATTTTGACTGTCATTCGTGCTTTCCTCTACTCTTCGCTTTACCAGACTTCAGCTCATCAAAATCAGGCAGAGACTGTTGTTTCTCCTTTGCAGTAGAAAGAGCAGCCGGATCCGGTTGCAATTGATTACTGCGTAAAAGTTCCCCGATTGTAAACAGTTTATCGCGAACCACGGATCTACTTACCTCGTCCACTGGGGCGATTACCGTATTTCCATCACCCGCTTCGACCGCGAGAATTGAATCTACATCCAAGTGTTTATCCTCAAGGAGGTCGGGACTGTGACTGGTGACAATAACCTGCGTCCTATGGGCAGCATCTCGAAGGCCGTCAAGCAGCACCGCTACCGCTCCTGGATGAAGCGCGATTTCTGGTTCTTCTATTCCGACAAGCGTTACAGGTCTTTCTACTGCTTGATTCCCCTGAAATAGTGCCACCAAAATCCCTAAGGCTCGGAGGGTACCATCAGACATATTATTTGCGTAGAATCGCCCTTGGTATCTGTCCCCTGTGACTTTTTGTCTAAATGCTAATGCTAGCTTGGAACCAAACGTTTTGACATCCACCTCACGAAGATCAGGAGCAACTAATTCCAGATATTCCTCAATGTCTTGTTTCGCAATGGGTGAAAGTTGGGCAAGAACACTGGTAAGGTTACTGCCATCACGAAGCAGCATATCTCCAGAATGCGGGTCTTGGAGGTCTCGAATTTTATCAGGATTAAGATTGTAAAATCCCATCCGAGAAAATGCATCGTAGACAGGACGAAATTCGGGCAATCCAGAAGCATTCACCAGATAGAGTCGGTCTGTTGCAGCAGCTGGTGCCACCTTCATACTTGCGTCTATCACAACGCCATTATCAATACGGAAGTATTCCTCTGGGGTCTGACCTCGCTCATTTTGAACGCTACACTCTTCCGTCCGAACCTCATAACCTCCCGGTGAACGCTTTCTAATTTGGAAAGCATAATGGCCCGTAACACCCCCAAGCAGAGAAAACTCAAGACGAATACTGAAATGATTCGGGTGACCACGAGAGCGACGGAGAACATCGTTAATACCCCCTCGGGCGCGTATGGCGTGATCAAGCGATGTATTCAAGGCATCGGCAACGAATCGGAGTGCATCAAGAAAATTGCTCTTCCCCGAACCGTTGCGCCCGACAAGAAACGTCAGAGGTCCCAATCGCACATCACACGCAGCAATGCTCTTATAGTTCTTGAGAACAACTCTTGTAATAAAGGTTGAATCTTTCATGATAATATCCAAACTTGCTACGCTACTGGGAACGCCTCACCGATGAGCGGTTCGCCATCCGCAACCTCGATTGTCGGAACGAGGACGTGATTGGGTGACTGTGCATTATTATAGCAGACATCTTGCGCCATGAAAATCATAACGAACGCTCGGCGTTGATGCTCCGTGACATTTGGAGGTGTGCCGTGCCAGTTGAGGCAGTGATGGAACATACATTCGCCTGCCTTCAATTCTACAGGAACACCGTGACCAATGTCCAACTGCTGTCTTTCCGTCCACTGATTCGGCGGTGGTTCGCGTCCTTCTTCACGTGCTTTCGCCGCTGCTGCGTCCGATGCCGCCCTCGCTGCGACCGAGAAGCGTTCGTCCTTGTGGCTCTTCGGCATAACGTGCATACACCCGCTCTCGACGGTCGCATCGTCCAAGGCAAGCCAGCAGCTGACGATGTTCGGTGGACTCAGGGGCCAAAAAAAGAAATCGTGATGGAATCCGAAATGTCCGTTGTCGTGGGGTGGCTTGGAGATAACCTGATCGTGCCAGAGACGGACTTCGGGTGTATTCAGCAGTCCGCGGGCTGTGCCTGCGATGAGCGGATGGTGAATGGCAGCCTCATAGCGTGGCTCTCGCTTCCACATGTTCACGTATTGGTGGATTGCGCGTGGGTGACCACTCTGTCGATCCAGTTGATTGTCATGCCGATCATGTCCGTATTTGAACTCTGGCGACGACTCGTCGCCTTCAGTAAGTTCCAATTCAATGATAGCGTCTAATCCGTCACGCATGGCTTCAACACCATCGCTATCCAAAACTTTTCCAAACTTGAGATACCCATTTTCCTGAAAAAAATCAATCTGTTCTTGTGTTACCATTGTGTTTCTCCGCGTGTATTTGATGTGCATTATATCATTTATGAAGGTGAACCCTGACTGCACAAACTAAAGTTTGTGCTACAATTCGTCCTTTGCTTATCAATCTGTTTTTGTGTTGCCATTGTGTTTCTCCGTGTGTATTTGATGTGCATTATATCATTTATG
>VXZL01000541.1 GCA_009845505.1 Candidatus Poribacteria bacterium
TTTCTATAGACATAGCACCGCGCTGGCGGCTGCGTTTTCTCACACACTTCAGTTTTTCTTGCGGATGGCATGTACCGGACAGCACTCACATTCAGACTACCGCTCCCGATCTGAGACAAGTAGATCAAACGAATTGCTCTGCCACCCGCCTTCTTGGACGATGTTGTCTCTCGTCTGACGCAGGCGATCGACCATACGCGCCTTCATACGGCGGAGAACGTGCTTGTAACCGAGGTGATTCGCTAAGTTATGAAGTTCATGCGGATCGCTCTTCATGTCGTAGAGTTCGTCCTCGCTGTTGGGATTGTAGACGTATTTCCACAAATCCGTCCGCACCATCCTGACGGTAGCAAGCGTCGGTTCGTAACCGTGAAATTCGGCGAACACATCGTCGGGCCAATCGTCTACGGTTTCCCCTCTTAACAAAGGCACAATTGATCTACCGTCAACAGTATCAGGGACTGCTGCGCCGCCGAGTTCCAAGAAGGTCGGCATGAGGTCTACGAGGTTCACAAATTCATCACGCGTCGTCCCGGGTGATGTTGCACCCTGCCAACGGATCACGAAGGGAATGTGGTGCGTCTCCTCGTACATGTGGAAACCCTTGTTGAAAAGCCGATGGCTCCCGAGCATATCGCCGTGGTCGGTTGAAAAGACGATAACAGTATCTTCTGCTAAACCGTTCGCCTCAAGGCAGTCGAGGATTCGTCGGACCTGATCGTCAATGAAGGTACAGTATCCCCAATAGGTAGCGATAACTTTCTGCCAATCGGGCCATGTGAGGTGACTGGCGTTCCAGCGGAGCATCTCTTTCTGTTGGATAAGCGGTTTGTTGATGAATTGTTCATCAAAGTTTCCCCATCGTCCAACAGTGTTTGGATCATACATTGTGTCGTAAGGTACTGGCACGGCATACGGGAAATGCGGTCCGAAGAAATTCGAGGCAATCATAAAGGGTTGCTCAGCATCCGCATAACCGTTAAGCAATTCGATCGTCTTATCCGCGGTCCACGCCTCCATCGTCCGTTCAGCGGGAAGTGGGTGTCTTCCATAGAAAGGTGCTTCACCGCCCCACTCAAAAGGTTGGACAGCATCCCTGTCAATTCGGAAGTCGATTCCGTCATCACGAAGCCACTGATGCCACTCGCGATAGGGATGCCACTTGTCGTAACCCCAGAATTCTGTATCGCCTTCTTTGGCGAGATGCCACTTACCGACACAACTCACCCGATAGCCTGCTTCCGTCAAGAGTTTCGGGTATGCCGGTTTGTCGAGGATTTGATTTGCAAACACGCCGTTGAAGTTCCCCATATTCGATAGCTGCCCGTGATTGTGTGGATAAAGTCCAGTGAGGAGCGACCCCCGTGCGGGTGAACAGAGCGCGATCGGGGTATAGGCGTTCGTAAATCGCATACCTGTCGCAGCGATTTCGTCAACGGCAGGTGTTCTGCAAATTGGGGCACCGTTGCAACCGAGTGAATCGAAACGTTGCTGATCAGTCAGGAGAAATAGAATATTGGGTTGTCGTGCCATATTATTCCTTATCTGCTTTAAGGTTCAAGCGGGTTCAGATACGATAGCGATATTCTTCGGTCCCTTGAAGCCAAGCGCAATCCGTTCAAACCGAACAGAGTGTCGGCGATAGAAATCCTCAATTGCCGTTAACAGTTCATACTGCCCGCGACGCTGTTCATCCCAGAAGTTGCAGCACGGAATTATGACCGCAGGACGAACGAGCGCTGCCTCTCCCAATTGACGCAATGCGCCATCTGGATGGAGTCCGACTACCAGGTCATAATAATCCGCCATATCGGGTTCAAACTGTTCAGGTCGATGCGCAATGCCTTTGAGGACTGTGCGTCTCGGATCAATGAGATCACATTCAAAGTTCTTCTTTTTCGTGAGAAGCCGCGTCAATATCCCCTTTCCGCCCGCAACATCGGCAACGGACTGGATCTCATTGCCGTACCGCGAAGCAATAAAATCTGCGACGACTTCAAATCGTTGTGGATCGCCGTATACGGGGTGTTGTTTTCTACTCATATCAAATTCTCCGGATTCAGTGCCTCTAATGCCGGATGGACGAAGCGACCATCTTTCCGAATCAGGTTCCCGTCAAAGGACATTTCGCCACCGCCATATTCCGGCGTTTGGATCATCACCATATCCCAATGGACAGCGGAACGAACCCCGTTATCCGCTTCCTCATAAGCCTGCCCGGGTGTGAAATGGAAAGATCCAGCGATCTTTTCATCGAAGAGAATATCGAGCATTGGGTTGGTGATGTAAGGGTTGAACGCAATAGCAAACTCGCCGATATAGCGCGCGCCTTCATCGGTATCAAGGATGGCGTTGAGTCTTTCAGTATTATTCGCTGACGCTTCGACGATTTTGCCATTTTCAAAACGGAGCCGAATATCGGTAAACGTTGTTCCCTGATAGATTGTGGGGGTATTGAAGCGGATAGTACCGTTGACAGAATCCCGTACAGGTGAGGTGAAGCATTCGCCATCGGGAATATTCTTCTCACCAGCACAAGGGATAATGGGGATGTCTTTGATACTGAACCGTAGATCGGTGTCCTCACCGACGATGTGAACTTCATCCGTTTCTTCCATGAGAGCCTTGAGGGGTTCCATAGCGCGCTCCATCCGACTGTAGTCGAGCGTGCAAACGTCGAAATAGTAATCCTCGAACGCCTCTGTGCTCATCTGTGCCTGCTGCGCCATCGCCGGGTGGGGCCACCGCAGGACAACCCATTTCGTCTTCGGAACGCGGATATCGTTGAGGGGTCGCTGCCAATACTTTTGATAGCGTTGCATTGCTTCTGTCGGTACATCAGACATCTCTGTGATATTATGGCTACCGCGTATGCCGATATACGCCTGCACCTTTTTTATTCGATACGTTTCGTATTCACCCATCAATTTTATGCCAGCATCGTCTCCACCCAGAATGATTTCACGTTGGATACGATTCTGTTTGAGTTCAACGAGCGGGATCCCACCGGCTTTTCGCACGGCGCGGATGAGGGCGATCACCATCTCCTGTGGAATGTCAATGCCTTCGATGAGTACAAATTCGCCGGGTTGGATCTTGGTGGAATGGGTTGTGAGAACGTCTGCAAGTTTATCAAGTCGTGGATCGTGCATAGTTGCCTCAAAAGTAGTTAAAATTAAATAGGTTATATTTCGGTCAACTATGGGACATGTTCATCTTCATATTTTTCAATCAAGATACCAATGACTTCCATCAGTGAAGCCAAAGGATGATCTTCATCCTCCCCTACGACATCGATTAAATTGTCCAGCACTTCTGTGAGGCGTTGGTACTCGCTCTGGGCATGAGGAACGAATACAACTTCCGTTAGCATTGGCCACACGTTCTGAGCCGTTTGGACTTCCCTCACCATGATTCACTCCTTCCATTTACTTTTATTGTATTCAGCGTGTGTTAACACTGCGCGAATATAGACTTTTTGGCGATTATAGTGTATCGCCACAATAAGACGCACTTTGTTACCACTAATGTTGAAAACGGTTAATTTTCCAACTTGATCCGCATGAGGAAACTCTGTTCTCAACTCAGCAAACGATCGAAAGCTGCCCCGTTTCATTAATCGATACCAACGTTCAAGCGATACTTGCGTATTCCGATGTTTTTGAGCAAACTCGTTTAGGCGTTTTCGAGTAATAATATGCATGAGATACAGCTGGGAATACCTAAGCTGTGGTAGATAGTCATCTTTCAATATTATACATATCAATCTTGAGAGTAGTCTATCACAATTTGGGATAGATAGCAAGTTTAATATAGGGTAGTTATACCA
>VXZL01000471.1 GCA_009845505.1 Candidatus Poribacteria bacterium
GCGTTTGTTTTAGGACCTTCGGTTCATAGAGTTTTGCCCATTAACCCGCATCTCGCGTTTTTATATCTATACTGGTGATATTTTTGACGATGAGATCCTCTATTTTCGGAAGGACTTTCTCTCTGACCAATTCGGTAAGAATCCGGCGGACTGAGACTGTAATCCCCAAAATTTCAAGTTCTGCTTTCTGAATAGAGATGTCAGAGGTAGTTTTTGTGGTAATGCGCCAGTCAGGATTAAGCGTTGGTGTGAGGGTTAAAGATGCCGTCGCTTTCCCTTCAAAATTTTCGCGTTTTTCGAGGACCTTCCCAAAAATTTCCTTTGAGACGCGTATCCAACCGTTGAACCGAAACGGACTTCGGACTGATACCGTTCCATCAGCCGCGCTTGTCATTGTCAGCGCATCGAGGTGTAAATTGATAGAGGCATCAATAATGCCATCTTTCCACTTGATCGGCTTACTGAGATAGTCTTTGAGGACGGACTCCGTTAATTGTTTGACATCTTGTATTGGCAGGTCTGCTTTCGCAACAATAGTTGAAGGGATAGGGGGCGGTAATGGCACGGGTGTGACTGCTCGCGGGGGTGCCGGTGCTTTGAGGGTAAGGTCCGACTTTCGTGGCAGCAGCAAGAATAACGTGATTAGCATTAAAACGGCACCAAGAAAGATCGCACCGACAATCAGTTTTTTCTGTTTACTCATGCTTGAAGCCTCGGAATGCCGCTTGAGATTTTGTGTTTTCGCTCAATACGAAATGGATGGATGTCAAAGTGGGTTTCGCCGTTAAGGACAAGCTCGCTCATGATGCGTCCGACAAGAGCACAGAACTTGAAGCCGTGTCCTGAGAAGCCTGCCGCAATCAGGATGTCTGAGCGGTCTGGGTGTGTGTCGATGATAAAGTCTTCGTCTGGTGTTTCAGTGTAGAGACAAACTTCGGCGTGTGTGGCTTTTCCAAGTTCTGGGATGCGTTCTTGCACGTAAGCATCTATATGGGCAATGTAATCCGCATCGGGTGTGCGATCGCGCGTATCAGGAGAGATAATCTCACCCCTTCCGTGACGCGCAATTTTTAATCCGCCACCCGTATCAAAAGAGCCGAAAGCCGGGATACCGTAAATAAATTCCCCATCTACTGTTGATTCCACGAAAACTGGGAACCGGTCTGGCTGAAAACGGTCGATATTTGTGGGTTGGTAGTAGCAGACTTGTTGTTTTGTAACGGTGAGTGGAAGCTTCAGTTCTGTGAGAAGAATACCCGCCCACGCTCCCGCCGTCACGACGATTTTTTTTCCCTGAAACTGATCGTTTTTAGTCTGAACAGTTGGAACATCCGTTTGCCAGTCAACCTTGATTACTGGGGTCTCTTCTTGAACCGTTGCGCCGTGTTTTTCTGCCAGTTGTAGATGTGTAGCGGTGCACGCAGCGGCGCGGAGGAAACCGGTATCCTTCTGCCAGAGAACGTCCATATCCTTCACGCCTTGAAATTGCGGGAAACGATCTGCTAATTGTGTCCCGTTCCACCACTCAGATTCGACACCTGAGGCATCTAAGCTTTGTTTTGTCGCCCGTCCGTAGGGGTTTCCCCTTGCACCGAAACCAACACTCCCTGTGATGAAGAGGAGCGGTTTCCCCGATACGGATTCCAGATCGCGCCACTCGGCATAAGCGGTTTTCATCAACTCGGTATAGAAAGGCTTATCGTAAAAGAAACGGATAATCCGAGTTTCTCCGTGTGAGCTGCCGAACTTATGTCCGCGCTGAAACTGTTCTAAGACAAGGACATCTGCCCCCGATTTAGCAAGGTGGTATGCCGTTGCGCTGCCCATTCCACCGGCACCAATAACGATTGCGTCGTAGATGTGAGTGTTCATAGTTTTTGGTTGTTGGTTATTGGTAACTGAAAACTAACAACCAATAACCAGGAACCATTAAAATGGATTTGGCACGGTCGTGAAGTTCTGATACCGATCTTCGCCGCGCAGTAGGATCGGTTTCCACGGACGTTTCAGTGAGTTTTCTTCTGCTTGTTTCACGGATGGATCAATATAGCGGATTGTGAGACCGCATCGCCGACGCGTAGAATGATTCGGTAGACTGCCGTGAATCATCTGTCCGTGGTGGATGGACATCTCTCCCGCTTTCAACACGAGATCAACGGCACTGTCTGCTTCCGATTCGGTGACAGGAACTTCCTGATTGATGCTTAGCAGATTGCCCGCCTGTTCAGATGTGCCGTGTTCTTGGATACCGCGCTGATGGCTTCCGGGAATTACCTGCATACAACCGTTGCCGGTGTCGCTGTCATCTATCGCATACCAAGCCGTAATCGCGTCCGGGGGTTCAAGACCCCAATATGTCACATCTTGATGCCATGCAACAAACTTGTCGCGAGGTCCATATTTGCAGAAAAAGTGGGTCGCTAATAACATAACATCGGGACCAATAAGTGCTTCAATAACATCTACAATCTTTGGATGTGTTGCGAGGTCCCAGATAAATTGATGGTCAAAGTGCCAGTCAATAAGACCGATTTCACATATCTCTTTGCCAACTTCTGCTTCCAATGCATCGTAGGCACGTCTATGCTGTGTCGCTTCAGTTTCATTAGAAATAGGAATACCGGTCAAAAATCCGTCTTTTCGGTAAAGTTCGGCGAGTTGTGGGTTTTTCGTTTCCATTTTTTTATTCTTCCTTGCGATTGGGTCAGAGGAGTTCTGGGATCTTGCACTGTCGAAACCATTGTGAATCTTCCGGTGGCGATTCATCTGGATCTTTCATTGTCTCAAAAGTCTTCAAAGCAGGTGACACTGCTTCTGCCCATATTCGTTCGACTTCCTCAAAAGTTACCTGTTGACGGTCAGAAATATCCGCTGCTGCGTAAGCCTCCAAGAGTTCCTGCATCTTTTGTCCGAGCCATGCGACTTCATCGTTCACCATCCGTTCACCGATACGTCTGTCTGACTCGAAGGCATTCGCGCCCATAGCGAAATGCGGGCTGCCTGCATCAGTTTCGGGCATGCGTGACATGTCAACGCAGTCGGGTTCTAATGCCCATAGGAGTGATGTTTCGACTCTACCGGCATGGTCTCCACCGTTACCTTGTTGATCAAATCCGGGTGTGTTCGCCTCGAAATCAGGGAGTCCGTAGAGACGCATGGCGAAGTGCGGTTGAATTAGAGAGAGGAGGGTCTTGAGGTCTTGCCAGTTGGGTCCATAGTGTCCTGTGAGGAAGATGGCTGCGTGAAATCCGAGTGCATCGGCAGCGCGGACGTGGTAGCAGACGTTTTTGAAGTGTTGCCATGCAGGCATTGCAGTGAGCCAGCTCCGCACTTCGCCGACACTTCGATATGCCCAATTCGCATACATCCCGTGTTCGTGGATGTGCCAGTAGTCCGGGGGTGCGACAATGCCGCCGTGGGTTTGTGCCGCGCGACAAGCGATTGCGTGTGCTTTGAGCGCATCCAATCCTACAGTGTTTTGGGGGCCGTGGGGTTCGCACAGACCGTAAGTGAAATAGACAGTGGGGCATTCATCAAATGCTGCTTCTAATTCATCAGGGAACATCCGTTCCCAACGTACCTCTTTTCGCATGTGTCCTTCCTTTTGGAACATTATTGGTTATTATGGTGAATTACGAAAATACATTTACATTTCAGTTCTTTTTGTGTAGGAGAGATTTCCGAGTCCCGACGGCTTCTTGCTGATACGTAATGTATAGGTAATTCTGAAATCTACCGTAGTTGCCGGTTTAACCAAGGATATATTTTTTTAAGGATGTGTAAAAATAGATCCTTTTTTCCGTTTAGAGACTATGTTATCAG
>VXZL01000303.1 GCA_009845505.1 Candidatus Poribacteria bacterium
AAATCTTTATTTTCTTTTTTTTTCATCTTCACATTACTATGGGTCAATGTTCACCTTATTTTCGCAAAAGCACCTGTGACTGCGAAAATTGTGTTCTCAGCAAACCGTAATGGAAATCGAGAAATTTATTTGATGAATCCAGACGGGAGTCAGCAGATCAATGTAACGAATCATCCAGCCGACGATATCACGCCAGACTGGTCACCAACTGGAGAACAAATTTTGTTTGCCTCAAACCGAGACGGGCCTCGGGATATATACTTGATGGAAGCAGATGGCACCAATGTGCGACGCGTGTTTGAGAAAAAAAATGATAGGAGCTTTCCAAGGTGGTCCCCAGATGGGAAACAAATGACCTATATGTCCTGGAAAGGCGGCCAGACCCTCATCTACATCTCGACCATTGATGGTAAAAAAACGGAGCAAGTCGCTCTTGGAAGTGGGCCGACTTGGTCCCCGGATGGAATTGCGATAGCGTTTGTCAGTGGTGCTTTAGAACGTAAACAGATTAGCGTCCTGAACCTAAAGACGGGGGTAGAGAAGATTCTTTTTCCTGCTAAAGGAGAACCCTCTTGGATAGGATCCGCTCCTACTTGGTCTCCGATGGGAGATAAGATCGCCTTTTCCTGGCTCCAGCGGGTGCCACTCAAGGATTTTATTGAAATGGAGACTATCTACATTATGAATAGTGATGGCACCGGTCTTATGCAGGTTGTTGATGAAGACGGACCGAAGGCTAGTTGTCCGGTTTGGTCTCCACTCGGCGATGAGCTCCTCTATGTACAAGCAGTTGACATTCAGGCCGCTCAACCTTTTCGCTTTCAAATCTTCAAAATTACGTTGGAAGATGGAAAATCGAAACAACTTACGGATATTGGATTTGGGCATCATCTCGGAAGTTGGTTTGATCCGGCGTATGCTTTGCCCGTTTCATTCCAACCACAGTTATTAGAAACAACATGGGGAAAAACAAAACAGTAGAAACGAAAGGCACGCTTTGTATTATGTCGTACTATGAATATTTTCTGATTTTCTTGGCACTCGCTTTCTGTGGATATGCCAGTTATACCGACCTGAAGACACAAAAGATTCGCAATTTCTGCTCCCTTGGTCTCCTTTATATCGGAACACTCAGCCAATTGATGGCGTGGTATCTCGGCACAACAACGCCGCTCTATATCTTAGGGCTCTTCTTCGGAAGTGGGCTGATTGCGTTTGCCTTCTATTGGTTCGGTATCTTCTCGCCAGGGGACTCCAAACTCTTCTGGGACTCTGCCTGATTTTTCCGCTGTCGCTTTTCAGAAATCTGAGCGGTGCGATGAGTTTCCCACCGTTGATACTCGCACTCAATATTATTGTCCCATACTCTATAGGGATACTCGGGTATTTGCTCTTCAAGTTTGCGCTGATGCGAAATAAACTCGACCTACTTCGGTATTTCTTTAAGTCCTACTTCCAAAAGGAGCCGCTCCTCAAAAAACTTTTCAGTCTGCTTCTGTTTATTGGTATCGGGTCTGGATTGACCTACATATTGCAAATTTTTGGATGGGAACCCGACCGATTTCTGCACCTTGCCTTAGTTTTAGTCGCATTTACTGTGATTCAAAAAATGTTATCGCCGCTCCCGAAGACACCGGTTTACTACGCCGTGGTTAGTTTTGCTTGTGTTTGGTTAGCCGTGCAAGCAACACCCTCTATTTCGGTGTTTCTCTCCGGTTTCGCTTTCTTCTTGGGGCTGTATCTCGTAGTTTTCGTTATCGCCAAACAGTTGATTCTCAGTTTAGCGAGTGTAACCTTGGACAATGCCGTTGACGTGAATGGTCTCCAAGTCGGTATGATTCCTGCCGAACAAATTGTTCGGGTAGAACAGCCAGACGGCACCGTCCACTACGAAAAGCAACAGGTCGAGTTTTCAAGTGGTCAGGACGATAACATTGTCATCTCGCCCGATCCGACAGGTCTGACGACGGAGGAGATTGCTGAATTGCAACACCTTGCTGCAGCGGGTGCTTTTGCCGAATTTGGCAACCAGATAAACGTCCAGCCCTCTATTCGTTTTGCACCGGTTATTTCCGTGGGTGCTTTACTGACAGTTCTTTGTGAGGGACCCTTTTATCTTAAACTGATGCAGCTATTTTAATTTGGCAGTCAGCCATCAGCGGTCGGCTGTCAGTAAAAGAGGTCCTGCTGAAATTAAATGCTTCCTTACCGATTGCTGAAAGCCGATAGCCACTCTCTACATACGAAAGGAACACAAATCAATAACCTTTGATTGATTTATTTTATCTCTATGAAACGTGCGATCTTTGTTCTAATCTTTTTAACCGTAGTGGTAATGTTACCACCGATTTACCTACAGTGGGCAGAATCTCAAAGACTCAACCAGATCCAGGAAGTCAAACAAAAAGCGCGACCTGTTTTCGGTGAGCGATTAGAAACGGTTTTGTCCGAACTCAGAAGCGGTGAGTCACCTTCTATAATCATCCTTTATACCGGTGGCACCAAAAGCCATCTGGAGCCATGCGGGTGTTATCAAGAGCAGTCGGGTGGACTGCCGAGACGTGCTTATGTGGTCGAGCAAATTCGACGGCAAGGGTTTCCAGTCCTCTTGGTTGACTCAGGCAATATCTTTGATGGAAAAGCGGAAATAGACGCGAAACGGTGTGAGGTTAACCTCAAGGCGATGTCGGCGATTGGATACGATGCCGTTGCGCTGAGTCAAGCAGACATTTCTTATGGAGATACGTATCTAAATAGACAACATGCCGCTGCGACGTTTCCGTTCTTAGCTCCCACACAAAACGATTTCACACAACCCTTTGTCACCAAACAAGTTGGGCAGCATACCATCGCTTTTGCCACAGGTGAACTTTCAGAACAGACAGGACCACAAGCCGATCTTGTTATGGCTCTGGGGATTTATGAAACCCCGAAACACGTTGACGTTGTAATTCAACCCAACGAAATGGTGGCAACAAAGTTTGAAGATGGAACGCTTTATGTCGGCTCCAAATCCGAAGGCAAAACATTGGGACTCTTAGCGCTCTGGATAAACTCAAATGGGGAACTCGCACGTCATTACGCCACACAATTAGCGTTGACCGGCGATGTAGCAGAATCCCAATCGGTGCGCCAACTGCTGACCGACTTTTATCGAGAGGTCGGGCAGTCGTCTGACCTTACGCCTCTCTTCGCTGGACAACACTTGGAAGGTGATCAGCAGAACGGATACGTATCAGCAACGGCGTGCCAGAAGTGCCATCAACAAGAGTATCTCCAGTGGTCGGCAACGCGGCACGCGTTCGCCTTTGAAACGCTTCTGAAAAAAGAACGCTACTTCGATGCGGGTTGCGTCTCCTGCCATACCACCGGACTCGGCTATCCAACAGGATTCCAGATAGGCGATCAGGACTCAACCCTCAAAGGCGTACAATGCGAAACCTGTCACGGTCCTGGCAAACAGCACGTCGGCAATCCTAAGAAAACCAACATTCGCAACGGTGCTGATACAAGGCTCTGTCTGGAATGCCATGATACAAAACATTCTCCGGGCTTCTCAGAAGTCGTAGCACTCCACACCAAGGACATTGATCACAGTCGAGAACCAATGAACCTGGAGGAACTCTTAGCATCCCGTATAGCACGGATGGGCAAACCGACATTGGAACTGTTCGTCATGAGTTACTGTCCCTTCGGTGTTCAGGCGGAAGAGAAGATTATCCCAATCGTCAAGGAATTTGGTGACAAAATCGACTTCAAACTCCAATTCATCGCAGATGAGAAGGAGACGGTTTCTC
>VXZL01000112.1 GCA_009845505.1 Candidatus Poribacteria bacterium
ACATCATCACGGTGTCCGTAGTAGCTCCCGACGCTCTGTGCGGGTATCCACGAGGCTGCCATCGTGCCAGGATTCGCGTCATCGGGTGTGCCATCAAATGCCTTTGTGCCGAAGCCACGGATGATGGACTTGCGCATCTCGCCACCCGTCTCCGGCAACGCCCAGACGACACTTCGACGCGGACCATCCAGCATCACGTTACCCGCAACGTCTACCTCATTACCATCTTTATCCTTCAATGCAAGATAGAAACCGACACTGCTCAAGAGAATGCTCTTACGGGCATTCAGACCGAGATCGTTGCGGTGCTTCTGATACAAGTTATACACACGGTTGTCAACAACATCACTCGCACTGCTACGGTCAGAGACTAACAACACCGTCTGGTTGGGTAAAACGATAGCGTCGCCGTCGAACTTGAAATGCGAATCGACGTAGGACTCGACATCTGTATCTATGTTACGAATCTCAAACGTCCAATCCGTTAACTTCACAGATTCCGTCATCGAAGAGTTGTAGAGTTCTATCCACTGCACGAGATTACCGTTGGCACCCGAATCATACATAATCTCACTGATAACGACTTCACCGTTGATGTTAGCAGGTTTATCTTTCTGAGCATCGTTGGCATACCCCGGTGTTCCCGGAGCAATCGCCGGGTCTACGTTTGGATCATAACCCAAACCCCCTCTGAACCCAACATTAGGTTCCCAATCATCTTTGTGTAGACGGTTTTCACGACTTTTTTGCTCTTTACGCGCATATGTTCTACCACTAATGGACAGGCTGTATCTGCTCCAACGCGCTTCTCTTTCAGCATCATTACCGAGGTCACTAGGTTTCGTCCAACCCCTCAGGGGCCAGACATCTGTCACAATTGTACCATCCGCCACGGTTATAAAAAAATTACCGGCGATGTCTACGATGTTTTCGTGATTGTTCTTATCGTTGTGGTTTCTAAGAATTAGCATGAAATTTACTTCAGGGAACCAATAGTTTGCATCGTTACCATTGGGCTGCTTCTTGTCTTTAGCAGTCACTGAGTTTGTCGGAATCACGATATAAAGTTGGTTTGCTCCCGCTGGGAATTTTGTCATTATCGGTATCATACAGATCCACACCCCCCGCCAGGATGCTATCGGCGGGATCACGGTTTGTGATGACGAGGAAACCTCCGGCAGGAATCTTCGTCTCCTTGTCAGGAATTGCAAAGACCCGTTCTAAGGAAGGCCTTCCTGTGTGCGGGACCACTTCCAGTTCCCAATTGTTGTAGTCGGTGACTGCTTCCAGTTCCCAGTTTTTGATGTTCACTTCAGCAGTGCCGGTGTTGTAAAGCTCAATCCACTGGAGCCAGCCTGAATCCGGGCCCCCGCTGTAAATCTCGTTAATGATAACATCAGTCCCGGGCAGCGATGCCGGATCTTTCGCAGAGACGACTTGACCACCATCGTTCACGTGAACCGAACCGAGAGAACCGATGAAAGCACCGTCCATGTTGATGCGTCCGACAGACGCTGCCCAAGAATCGGCTTCGCTGCCATCCTCGAAAGACTTATCCGTCTTATATTGTGTGCGAGCGGCATTGAGTTCTCGCTTGCGATACATGGAAACGAGATTGGTGACGGGTTCACCATTAGGACCCACAGCAGTCCGTCCGCTGCTGCCGGGAGGCTCCCACCGGTGTCCAAAGCGATTGATGAAACTCACCCTATCAACGACGTAAAATTTGTTTGCTTCGTCATGCACATCCGGATCAAAGTCATCACCATTGTCCTCATCAATACCATCCTGAGTATTCAGATCTATGTATATGGGTTTACCAATCCGGTCTTCCCTCACATTTTCAGTGAATACAAATCCATGTCCAAAGGTTACTAATTTCTCTGCGATTGCCCTTGAGTGATCGTTGTAGATTTCAATCCACTGTTGGCTTGCTTGTGCTGCTCCAGTAGCCGCGAGATCAAGCCCCCACATGATTTCGGTAATGACGAATCGATGACGTATGTTTTCCAAAGTCAGGTCGTCAGGATCAATGACGAATTGATGACCGCTGGGTTCCGAAGCAGGATCGGCACTTCCGAACCTTACTGCCAGTTCGATAGTGCCCCCGAAACGTAAAAGTTCTTCCAGATTAGCACCGAGACCACTTTGAATAAGAACAGAGTGGTCGCTTGAAGCACCTGGTGGTGCTTGTATCTCACCAATTTCTGCGGTGGAATCTATTGCTGCTATTATTCCATTACTCATTGCGACTCTTTCCCCACTAAGTCCAGATGGAAAATCAGCGGATTGTTCGACGTAAAATCCGTTCCGATCAAGTAATGGTGCCGGCAGGGTCGGAGAATATGTTGCCGACATTTCTACAGTTCTACGTTGAGCAGATGCTGGCGTTACGACACAGATAAACCCGATAGCTAATATCAGAACGAAAGTTAAAGGTGTTGTTATTTTTAACGACATTTATCATTCTCCTATACTCGCGGGTGCGCGAGTCGTGGTGTGTACATCGGCACACTGGTTGAAACTTTACAAGGTGTCTACGTTCTATTTAAGGATTACCATCCGACGAGTGACTTTAGTGGTTCCTACCTGAAGCGTGCAAAAATAGATACCACTGGGATTTTATAGGTGATCTGACGCGGAGGTGCAACCTGTGAGACACAGACGGCAAACGATAAGAATCCCACGGGTCAGCGCGCGGCAATAGCAATCACCTCGCATAAAGGCAATTTCATCAGTTTTTGT
Source organism: Candidatus Poribacteria bacterium (assembly GCA_009845505.1). Taxonomy (GTDB): domain Bacteria; phylum Poribacteria; class WGA-4E; order WGA-4E; family WGA-3G; genus WGA-3G. The sequence continues at coordinate 2,746 of VXZL01000112.1, forward strand.
CCGTTGTTTTCTGGGGATTGCTTTGGGAAGGCAAACGGTGAGGTGTGCGTTCTCGGCAATCCTTTTGTGTATAAGGTGCTAACCTAAAAGTCTCACAAAATAAGTGGATTTTATGATACAATTAGGTTAGCGCTGTCATAGGGACGTTATGGCAGTGCCGCGTCGATCGGTGTTGGTATCACCGTCGGCGCACCTCTCATAAAAAAGGCTGCCAATTACAAAGTATACAATAAATGTTGAAAAATGTCAAGAAATATTAAAAAAAGTCAAAAAAGCATCGCTTTTTTGCGTAGATTCAGCATTCAGTGCCGCCATCCGTGGATTATTCACACCTGTTTTGTCTTATGTCTGACCTTCTGTTCTCCCCTCGCAGCCCAAGTTAATATTTTTACGGATGAAACGACAAAGCAGATGCAATTGCAACCGGGTTGGTATAACAGCATCACGATGGATTTAACCTATCGCACGGGAAACATAGATCTGTTTACGGCGCGGACACGGTTTCGATCAGATTATCTGTCAAAAACTTATCACGGTTTTGTCTTTGGAAGCCTCCAAGAAGGTAGGCGGAAGGGCGCGTTTTTTGTAAATAAAGGCATGGCACATACGCGAATTATACGACGTTTGACGCAGCATCTCTTTGTTGAATCGTTCGTTCAAAAACAATTCAACGAATCCATTTTATTGAATGACCGAAATTTAGCAGGCGGCGGTACAAGGCTGGCACTATATCCATCCAATCCCAGATTTAAGGTATATCTCGGTGTCGGGGCAATGTGGGAACATGAACGTATTAATGACAAAACGCTCGGCGAAATCACAACGCGTATCGTGCGGGCAACAAACTATATCAATTGGACATGGCAATTAGACGAACGGATTACGACCAGCGCAACGGGTTATTATCAATTCCATGTTCGGCGTTTTCAAGACTATCGTATCCTCTTTGAAGGGAGCGTGACGTTCCGTTTGACGACAAAATTGGCGTTTCCGTTGCGCATTAATTTTCGATACGACAGCGAACCGCCTACCAC
>VXZL01000321.1 GCA_009845505.1 Candidatus Poribacteria bacterium
CTAATAGGCGATCCGAAAGAAGTTAGCATCGTCAAGAAAGCCAGTGGTTGGTATGCTCATATTTCTTGTGATATTGGGGATATCCCCAAAGTTGAACCGACGGATGCTATAGCAGTGGATATGGGGACGACTCAGTATCTGACGACTTCCGAAGGCGAACCCATTGCGAATCCAAAATGGTATAGAAATGCCGAAGACCTTACGAAAAAACACAATAAAGACTTGTCGCGTAAGCAACTTGGCAGTAAACGTTGGCAGAAACAGAAACACAAACTCGCCAGACACCACGAACACATAACGAACAAACGCAAAGATTTTATCGGTAAATTAGTCTACAAGTTGTTTCACCACTACAATAACAATGTATTAGTATCCGAAGACTTACAAGTCTCGAATATGATTAAAAATAAACACCTCAGCAAGAGCATCAGTGATGCGTCTTGGGCTACCTTCTTTGAATGGTGTGCGAGCATAGCCGAAAGAGACGGCTTGCACTACCATAAAGTGAATCCGAGAAACACGTCCCAAATCTGTTCTTCTTGTGGTGTAAAGTCGCCAAAGCAACTCTCTCTGGCTGTACGAACATTTAGGTGTGCAAACTGTGATAAAGCTATAGACCGAGATCACAATGCGGCACGAAACATACTTTATAGGGCTGCCGAAGCCCTTCGTGGAGAGCGTTGGGTTACCGACCTCTGAGAAACGAAAAACCACCAGAAGTAAGACTGGAACAATCTCCAGTCTTAGACTGGAGTATCGTGAAGAGGAATTATCTATGGACAAGGTTCATTTAGTTCTTCTGACTGAAAATTGAATGCATCTGTTCTTAATATCGTTCTTAGGGTTATTGTGATGAATCGCACGACTACAAACAGGACACTTTCGATTGCCACAAAGATTTTACTGCATGCAACTGTTCGGTTTGTGCTATACTATTTATAGAAACTGAAAGCGTTTTGTGCTTTACAGCGTAATTTGGAGGATATATGAGCACACCATCAGAAAGAAAGTGGGACGGGGCGATTGTCCGGTATCCCGATCCGGCAATTGAGATATTAGACCCTCGTTTTAAAAAATATACAATCGGTAATTCTGTTGTTGAACGATTGTGGACAGGGTCGCGCTGGGCAGAGGGACCTGCTTGGTTCGGTGATGGCGGCTATCTGCTTTGGAGTGATATTCCGAACAATCGGATTCTGAAATGGGAGGAATCTACGGGGGACGTAAGCACTTATCGCAAACCGTCGAACTATAGCAACGGACACACACGCGACAGGCAAGGACGGCTCGTTAGTTGTGAACACGGTGCGCGACGTGTTACACGCACAGAATATGATGGCACGATTACTGTGCTGATGGATAGTTTCGAGGGTAAACCGCTCAACGCCCCGAACGATGTGGCGATCCATCCCGATGGACATGTCTGGTTTACGGATCCGGGTTACGGTATTATGCTTAACTATGAAGGGCATGTCGCTGAGTTTGGGTTGCCGACTTGCGTTTATCGACTCAATCCAGATACAGGTGAAGCGACCGTTGTAACCGACGCACTCGAAAAACCGAACGGTATCTGCTTTTCACCTGACCATGAGAAACTTTATCTCGTTGATACTGGGGTTACGCATAGTGAGGATACCCCACGGCATCTTTTCGTCTACGACGTAATAGATGGTGAGCGGTTAGGCAAACAAGAAGTCTTTTGTGATACGGCACCGGGTATTGCTGACGGAATTCGGTGTGATGTTGACGGAAACCTCTGGGCAAGTGCGGGATGGGCTGGCGATGGCTACGATGGTGTACATGTCTATGCGTCCGATGGGACACGCATCGGGCAGATCCATCTCCCTGAAATTTGCGCCAATCTCTGCTTCGGGGGTGTGAAACGGAATCGCCTGTTTATGATGGGTAGCCAGTCTCTCTACTCGGTTTATGTAGAGGCGCAAGGGGTTCCCTACTTTTAAGTCGGGATTACAAAAAATCAGAATCAGAATCAACGGTATGAAGTCCGTATGGACTTCACCGGGTATTCATGCCTTATGGGCATGTAATCAACGGTATAAATGCCGTGTGGCATTCACCGGGTATAAAGTCTATAAAGGCTTTACCGGGGTATGAAGCCCGTGTCGGCTTCACCGCCTCCTACAGAGTAATGAATACAGACAATCTCGAACATATTGACTGCCCTATATGTGAGCAAGATGAGGCGAAACCGCTTTTTGATAAAGATTCCCTGACGGTGGTTGCGTGTAAGCGGTGTCGGCTGCGATATGTGAATCCGCGCGTCAGCCAGCTGACGCTTGAGAAAGCCTACGTTGAGACTTATTATCCCCCGGATAAGGTGGAACGGATCCATACCGACAGCATGGAATGGTTGCAGATGACGGAGCGTCTCACGGAGTTGGAGAAACGATGTCAAGATAAGGGTAGATTATTGGATGTTGGGTGCGGCATCGGCACGTTCCTCCACCTTGCACGCGAACGGGGTTGGCAACCGCACGGTGTTGACCCGTCGAAGAGTGGTATTACTTTCGCAGAAGAAAAATATAAATTAGATGTGACGTGTGGAGAGGTTTTTGATGCGAATTTCCCGAATGCACATTTCGACGCAATCACGCTCTATCACGTGTTAGAGCATATCCCCGATTTAAATCCGTTTCTCAGTGAGTTACACCGAATTCTGAAGCCCCAAACAGGGACGCTTGTCATTGAAGTGCCGAACGGTGAGGGTTTGCAGAGCCGTCTGCAGAAGGCAAATTGGCCCTATGTCCATCCGCGCGACCATCTCTACTATTTCTCTGCGCGTTCCTTGCCGAGGTTGCTTCGGAAACACGGTTTTCGCGATATTATGTTAGGGAAGCCGAGACGCGTGAGCCCGACCTCTAACTTGCGTTTCATGCTCCGCAGCGCAGCGACTTCCTCCTTGGTTCGACTTCATTTAGGCACAGTGATTCGGGTCTATGCGAGTTAGCGTTATGGGTTATGGGTTGTGGGTTATAAGTTAAACCTTGTGATGGTTGTGCGAGGTTCGCATGACACACGCGCATTCAGCGTTGATTTCCTACGTATTGTGACTTAATCAAGTTCACGTTGCGTTACGGTTTCTGATAAGAGAAGGTTTGGATAACGTCGTTCATCAGGAGTCGTTGCGCTATCGTTTCAAGTCGTTCGGTGCTCAGATTACCCGTGAACCAATACTTGTGTCCCGTGCGGACACTTGTGACGCCTGTAATGCCTAAGTCTTTGATGCCTTTGACGGCACTATCGCCGACGGCATCGGTGACACCCGGCTTGAATTGTACTTCAAGCGTCCAACGCTTCACAGAATCGCTTTCGGGTCTGAAGGTGTAAACTTGTGTGATTGGATCCGCGAGCAGTTCGGCACCGATTTGGTCAATCGCCTGTGCATCGAGTGTGCCTTCGATCCAGTAAACTGTGGCTGTGCGGACGGAATCGACACCGCTAATGCCGAGGTCGGTTATATCTTCAAGGATACCTTGTCCAATGGTATCGGGGACTTCGGGTTTATAGGAGACTTCAACTTTCCAGTTATTCATGGTTTTGTATTTGCTATTGCTGTTTCCTTCAGAGAGAATTAGTGGTTTCAAGATGCGAATGTGATTTGGAATTTTGCACAAACTAAAAGTTTATGCTACAAAAGAGGCGAATTTATAGGGAAATACGAAATGTTAAAAAAACAGATAAATGTTTTGGTTTTCGGGGCGCATCCCGACGATTGTGATATTAAAGCAGGCGGTGTCGCTGCGCTGTATGGGCA
>VXZL01000629.1 GCA_009845505.1 Candidatus Poribacteria bacterium
TATCTATATTTCTTAGACTTCTGAAATTCTTGATTACGGAGATACTGAGTATTTGGTTGTCGGAAATATCTAGTACGATAAGTTTTTTCAAGTTTTCGAGCGCGGATATATCTGATATTTGGTTATCGTCCAGATCTAGTTCCCTCAGATTGATCATATCTTTGAGGGGAGACACGTCTGAAACCTGATTGCTTTCCAGGTCCAAGTATGTCAACTTTGTCATATCTTTGAGAGCGGACACATCCGTTATTTCACGATTGTACCCAAGGCGCAGGTATGTCAGTTCTGTCATATTTTTCAGGGGAAATAGGTCTGATATCCGATGGCCTCTGAGATTTAGCGTAGTGAGATTTGTCATATCTTTGAGCGGGGATACATCCGATATTCTCTCACGATTGCGGGCAAAGTCGTGGCGGTAGAGATCCAGCACGGTGAGATTTGTCAAATTTTTAAGAGGCGATATATCGGCTATCCGGTTGCGGGCAAGATGCAGCTTGTTCAGATTAGTAGCAAACTCAATACCGGTTAGATCGTGAATGCCGGATTCAGGTGCCTCAAGCGATTTGAGGCTTGCCATTTCTGCTTGAGTGATGTCCGCGCCTGCTTCTTTGCTGAATATCAATTCAAGGGCAGCGCGAAGACCAGGGTCTGGAATGTGGACGGTCTGTGCAATCGCCATCGGGTGCGATGTAAAGAAAATCATGCACATCGTAAGGGTCAGACTAATGACGCGTATGCATCCTAAATTCTGATTTAGAGGCGATGTGTGTGCTAAAGTGGCATATGTGAGAAATTTCAAAATAATGTATACTCCTTTGATACTATTTTTGGAGGATCATTTTGCCGGTAGTTATGAAACCCCCAGCAGTCAGTGTATAAAAATAAACGCCGCTCGCTACAGGTTCACCCAACTCGTTGCGACCATCCCAATACGCCGCACGAGATTTGCTACGATACACACCCGCCGCCAAATGCCCTAACACTAATGTCCGGACGAGTTTTCCATCACCAGCATAGATAGAGATGCTCGCTGCTGCGGGTTCTGCTAACTGATAGGGTATCCACGTCTCAGGATTGAATGGATTGGGATAGTTTGCCAGGAGTGCCGTCTCTTTGGGTAATACTTCTGTGAAAGTCAAGGCTGTAAGGAGCCGCTCAAGGGTAGTAATCCCCTTTTGCATATAGGGTTGTTGCCTATCAAGTTGCTTGGCGAGTTGTATCCACTGCGTGAGGCTCGCAGCCGTGAGAGGGGATGTCGCGACTGGATTTTTCTTGAGTGCCGGAGCGGCCGCTGTTGCATCTATCTCCGCAGCGACGCTGATCAAGTCTTCCACGTCTACAACGCCGTCCCTATTGACATCGGGATAGACATCAGAGCGTGCAGCATCACCAAAATTTGGATTGCCATAGCTGAGTGCAACTAAGATAAGGTCTGTCGTATCTACAATCCCATCGTGATTTACATCTGCGTTGAGAGGCGTGCCTGTTTGATTGCTGTTATCATATTTTTCCAGATTCTCTATTAATCCAGCGATCGGTGAGAAATCTGTTATATGATTGTCGCTAAGATCTAGCACTTTCAGATTTATCAAATCTTTAAGCACCGACACATCCGATATCTCGTTATTGTAGAGAAATAGTTTTGTGAGTGTTATTAAACCCTTGAGTGGGGATATATCCGATATTCGGTTATCGTGAAGCCTCAGAATCGTCAGATTCGTCAAATCTGCAAGTGGGGATATATCCGATATTTTGTTCTCGTGAAGTTTCAGAATCGTCAGATCTGTCAAATTTGTGAGTACGGACACATCTGATATGCCGTTGCCATGCAGATTTACGGTTGTTAGATTTGTTAAATTTGTGAGGGGTGACAGGTCTGATATTTTATTGTCGTTAATATTTAGAAATGTAAGTGTTGTTAACCCGTTAAGTGGGGACATATCCGATATTCGGTTATCGTCAAGATGCAGTGCTGTCAAATTTGGCAAATCTGCAAGTGGGGATACATTCGATATTCGGTTATCGTCAAGGTTCAGGAAAGTAAGTGTTGTCAGATATTTGAGCGGAGATATGTCTACTACATTGTTGTATCCAACATGTAGGTATGAAAGGGAGATCAAATCTTTGAGCGGAGAGATATCCGATATTAGATTCCCTCCAAGGGTGAGGTGTCTCAAATTCGTTAAATTTTTGAGCGGGGATACATCCGATATTCTCCGATTGCGGTTCAGGTACAATTCTGTCAGATTTGTTAGATTCTTGAGAGGGGCCACGTTCGGTATTTCATTGAGTCCGAGATCCAACTTGGTTAAGTTGATAGCAAACTCAAGACCTGTTAGATCGCGAATACCGGATTCAGGTGCCTCAAGTGATTCTAAACTTGCCATATCCGCTTGGGTGATGTCGTCACCCATCTCTTTACCGAGTGCTAACTTAAGAACAGTGCGGAGGTTGGAGTCTGGCATATGGACAGTCTGTGCGGTTACTATCTGGTGTGAGGCGAAAAAGAGTACACACGCCGTAAAAATCAGACTGACGGTTTGGATGATGCCGATATTTTGACTTTTGAATTGTGGGCACCTTGATTCAATAGATATGGGAAATCTCAACAAATTTACACTCCTTTGTTTACATTAACGGATCTCCGCGCATTGGCTAAGACGTTTTTTAGTTTTTGTATAAATTCCAAATGCTGTGAGGATCGTAGTGATGCATTTATTTCGCACTCTATGCGGCGATCAGTCGTCAACCTACGATCTCACACGGTAGACTCGTTCTTTGATAGATCATTGTGCCATGTTTTCCGCCCCAGGGGTCGCCGCTACAACTTGGAAATCACCCGTCCCATTCGGCAAACGTCCAAGGGCAATGTCTGTCTCCTGCTCTCCAAATGTGATACTATCCAGGACCTGAATACCGTCAGTATCTACGAGCGTGACGATTTCACCGCTTTTGGACAACTTGAAATCGGCATGTAGCCCTTCTACATCGTTTATGTCTTCATCCAACCAGACAATCAAGTATTCGTTTGCTGGAATCTCGGTGTTTTCAGGAAACGCCCATTTCATGGGTTCATCTTCTTTGTCACTCAAATACATTCCGGTAAGCGTCACAGCACTATCAGTGAGGTTGTGCAACTCAAGATAGTCATCATAGTCCCCTTGCGGATCAGGGATGGTGTTGTCGTTGTCTGCCATCAGTTCGTTAATAACGACAGAGGGGCCAGTCATAGATGGATCGCTCATATCTGTCATGTCTGGCATCTCATCGGACTTCATCATTTCCGCAGGTTCTGGCGTGTCTTCATCTGGCATTACCGGTGCTACTATATTCTGTGCACGTTCGCAGGATATAAAGGCAACGCAGCTGATTAAAACAACCATTAAAAGTATTTGAAATTTTGGCATTGTTAATGCTCCTTATTTTAAATTGTGCAGTAAGAAAATTGATGCGGGGTTGGCTACCTATTCGTAGGACTTTCAAAACGACCAGGGCTCTTAAAGTCTTTGTAGGTTTCACGGGAAAAACTCGCAACTGCGGCCCTAGCGCGGATAACGAACACTGGCGAAGCCGCAATGCAACAAAAACAGCCCGCGACGAGATACTCCGTGCGAAACGAAGGGAGCGCGGGCGCGAGGAACGCAGCATAGCAATAATTACTGATACTGTCTTATGAAAGATAATACTTATCTTATGTAAAGTGGGGGGGGGAAGGGGTGAACCCTTGTTAACTCAGCGTTAGCATAGCAGGTTCTGAACAAACGGAAAAAGTA
>VXZL01000243.1 GCA_009845505.1 Candidatus Poribacteria bacterium
GTATTGTAACGGCTGGGAGGATTTCAGGAAACATGAAGAAATTGAAATCAGCGTTTATTATGCATTTAGCGGTCTATCTACTCTGTTTTGTCGTGTGGAGCCCTTTGGTAGCAGCGGACAATCATGGGGGCGGCTCAGCAGTCAGTTATCACTCAGAGATTGTCCCGATTCTCAAGCGAAGTTGTCAGGGCTGTCATCACCCGGGCGATCCGAATGGAGACCTTATTGTGACAACCTACGCCGATCTCAAACACGGCGGAATGGCGGGCGAGGCAATTATCCCGGGGAAACCCGATGAGAGTCTCCTCATTAAACTGATCTCTGGTGATGAACCGGCGATGCCACAGAATATGGAACCGCTTTCCGCTGAAGAGGTCGAACTGTTCCGCCGTTGGATTCTTGAAGGCGCACACGACGATACACCCACCGAAATTGATGCCCTCGGAGACGGAAACTATCCCACTTACACAGTACCTCCTGTGGTTTCAGCTATCGCGTATTCACCCGATGGCAGCACGCTGGCAATATCAGGATTCCGTGAAGTTTTATTGTATGACGCAACCAACTTTGAACTTAAAGCGCGCTTGGTCGGTAAAGCACATCGCATACAATCGCTGATGTATACAGCAGATGGAAAGATATTAGGAGTGGCAGGTGGCTCTCCGGGGCAGTTTGGCGAAGTGCAATTATGGGATACCGCAACGCATACAATTATCAAAGCGATGCGTTCGAGCTATGATACTGTCTACGGGCTCTCTTTCTCACCAGATGCCAGCCGTATCGCCTTTGGGTGCTCCGATAAGACTGTGCGTGTGTTATCTATTCCAGACGAAAAACAACTCGTTAAATTCGACAACCACAGCGATTGGGTTTTCGGTACGGTTTTTTCCACGGATGGATCGCATTTTGTGAGTTGTGGACGTGACACGGCTCTCAAATTGGTCGAGGTCAACACAGGTTCTTTTGTTGATGACATCAACTCCAGTAACAAAGGTTACGGCGAAATTAATACCATCGCACGCCGCCCGACAGAAGATCAGGTTTTGAGCGGCGGCGAAGACCGAATACCCCGCCTCTACAGAATTTTTCGTGAAATCCAACGGGATGTCGGCAATACCGATTTTAACCTCATCCAAGCTTATGAAGCACAATCGGGATCAATTGAGAGTGTGGCGTTTTCAGCTGACGGAAATCAGTTTGCTACTGGATGTGCCAGTGGTGAGACTCGTATTTATAACGTAACTGATGGGAAACGTCTCGCTACAATGCAAGGTGATGCTGTTGCTGTTTTTGCCGTTTCTTTCCATCCCGATGGCACACAACTCGCTACAGGCGGTTTTGACGGAAAAATCCGAGTATTTGACACGGCTTCTGGAAAATTGCTGAACGCCTTTATGTCCGTGCCGATTGAGCCAGCCGGTAGCGAAGATGTCGCTTTGGTTGTGACGGGTATGACGTGAGGGGCTTGCGTCGCAAAAGTGCAGGATGCACTTTCGCATCACCAAAACGTTATCAGTGTTGAAGTTTCTCTCCCTGACCAGGCAATCATTAAAGTCCGTAAAAATACTGTTAGTGCCGCTGACCTGGCAAATATTGTTAAAGAGACCGGATTTAGCGCGACGACTAAATAGCATGCGATGCACATTAAGAGTTTCTCATGACAGTAGAAGAACTGAAAGAGATAATGTCTCAGCGATTCGATGCACAAGATAGGATAATGTCTCAACGGTTTGAAGCATTAGAGAACCGCCAGGACCGCCTTGAAACGCGCATGGATCGTATTGAAGTTAAACTTGATAAAATGTTAGAACTTGTCGCGATCCAACACGGGGAACGTGCGTCTACAGCGCGCTTTTGGAAGCATGCTGCGTGGCTCACCCCAACGCTCATCGCCCTTGCTGCATTTATCAAGAGTTTCTTTCTCTAATCTGCAGAAACGCAAAGGCTGATATATGGCTACTAATACCCCGAATATTCTCTGGGTTTGCACAGATCAGCAACGATACGACACAATCGGTGCATTGGGCAATCCGTATGTATCGACTCCGCACGTTGATAGCTTAGTAGCGGATGGTGTCGCCTTCACGCATGCCTATTGTCAAAGTCCTATCTGTACACCGAGTCGAGCGAGTTTTCTCACCGGTATGTACCCGAGCGCAACACACGCCAATCGCAACGGAAACGACTTCTATCCGGGGACGTATCCACTTGTGACGCGCGCCCTTGCAGACATCGGTTACGATTGTGGGCTTATTGGCAAACTCCACCTCGCAAGTGCTTATGGTCGTGTGGAACCGCGCACGGACGATGGCTACCGTTACTGGCAATACAGCCACGCACCCCGTGATGATTGGGAACAGGGACACGATTACGCCGATTGGGTTCGTTCAAAAGGCTATATACTCGGTGAGTTGAATCGGAATCCGGAAGGCGTACCCGCAGAATTGCATCAGACGACCTGGTGTGCCGAGAAAACGATTGAATTCATTCGTGAGGAGCGGGAGTGTCCGTGGCTCGCGAGCGTCAACATCTACGACCCGCACCCACCGTTCAATCCACCACAGACGCATCGCGAACGGTTTAATCCTACGGAAATGCCAAAACCGCTCTTCCGAGACAGCGATCTTGAACAACAGACCCGGTTACAAGCAGTTGATTTTCAGTCCAAAGTGCGGACACCAGACGAATTAGACATCCGTAGCCCAATTTTGCCACAGACCCCACGTCAGGAAGCGGAGGCAGTCGGCGCAAGGGATGCCAAAACCCTCAAAGCCGCTTACTATGCCATGATTCAACTGATTGATGAACAGTTGGGCAGGATTCTTGATACGTTAGAAGAGACAGGGCAGCGGGAGAACACGGTTATCATTTTCACAAGCGACCATGGCGAGACACTCGGCGACCACGGACTTATACAAAAAGGCTGCCGGTTTTATGAAGGTCTGGTTAGGGTACCACTGATTTTCGCATGGCAGGGGCAGTTTGCAAGCGGTCTCAGAAGCGACGCACTCGTTGAACTCGTTGATAAAGCACCGACCCTCTTGGAGTTAGCAGGTTTAACGGTGCCTGAAGAGATGCACGGACGTTCGCTACTACCGATACTGAGAGGCGAGGCGGCTCCGAACCACCATCGCGACTTTGTTCGATGCGAATATTACGACGCTGTTGATCTGCCCGATCACTCTCTCGCAACTATGTACCGGGATAAGCACTACAAAGTGGTGGTTTATCACGGACACGATGAAGGCGAGCTCTACGACCTGATTGATGACCCCAACGAGTTTAACAACCTCTGGCATATACCTGCGAAACAGGAGGTCAAAATGGAATTGCTAAAACGAAATTTTGATGCATCTATGTTCGCTATGGACATAGGACCGCGGCGGGTCGGACCGATGTAAAACCTTCGCAAATCGAAGGTTTCAAAAATGGTAATATAGTTCCATCAAATTAGAAGTGGTTTATGAATATGTATCAAAACTTAGGAGAAAAAAAATGAAAACAGTCACACATACTCAGTTAGAGCAACTCGTAAAGAAACTCCCAAAGGCCAAGTTGCCCGTCGCCTACCATCTGTTGGTTGATTTGGTTAACAGAGAGGTAGATGAACAGTCGCCCCAAGCAGCTTTCATGTGCCTTTCGTTAGAGAAGCGCCGTCAGCTCTTAATGCAACAATCTGAACAAATGAAAGAGCATTATGAACAAATGGCTGACGAACCCCCAGCAGACTTATAGATTTGGAAACTTTATTGATGAATGTACGACACCATCC
>VXZL01000524.1 GCA_009845505.1 Candidatus Poribacteria bacterium
AAATAGATTGGAGCCATCAGACCTATGTTGTTTAGGCGAATCCGGAAAATTAGGATTGATCTACCGAGTTCTTTACCCATTGGTAGGCGCGCCCAATTTGAAAAACGAGAACTCCAAACTCAATCTTCTCTGTAATCGCAGGGTCGTCTGTCTGATAGTACTTCAGAACCACATCAATAACCTTTTTGGCAACAATGCCATCAGGCGGTAAATCTGAGTACATCTCTATAGCGAACTCAGATAGATCTATCGCTGGATCGTGCAGCAAGGCATCAGCCCAATCAATAATGGCGGGGTGTTCAAGATTTTCCTGTACAAAAAACAGATGGTTTATTTGGAGATCTGTGTGAACGACAGTCCATCTCTGGTTTAGATGCTCTTGTAGGTTTTCCAGCTTTTCACGCCATCGGCTTGTATAGATTTCCGTGGTATTTTCTGCAATAAACGCGAGTTTTTGCCTTGTGTCACGAATTGCCACTGCGAAAGGATCGGTAGCATGTGGGATATGGTCTAAAACCGCATCTGAGAATCTGTGCCTGTGCAGAAAGGTGAGAGCGGTGCCGAGAGATTTGCCAAAGACTTCTAATTCTCTGGCGGTAAATGTCTTAAGTGCTTCTATGGGTAGTGAAGAACCGTTGATTCTTGAAAACATCGCATAGAATCCCTCGTCGTGTACCATGATCGGTTTCGCTACAGTGAAAGGCATTGATAATGCGTGCAGGTATTTTGTGAGTTTAACTTCTTTTACAAGTCTGGCTCGGTAGGCGTTGCGCGCAATCTTGAGGATAGCATCGTCGCGGTAGTAGAAGGTAAAACTATCGCCACCACGGTGGCGGTTGGATATAGGTTTTAGATCTTCAATAGATATATTTGGAGCGAATCTTTTAAGAAAATCGCACACGTTGTCTGCTGTAATCTTAGTTATTTGATGCATTAGAACACCTTTACATCGAATAAGCGAGAATGACAGTTGAGCTCGCGTTTGAATGAAGGCGAACCTTACGAAGTTTAACCATTTCCGTCCATCAATTAGAGTTCAACAGGCTTGATGTTCCCAAAGATTCGATCTAACACCCTTCGCACTTCCTGATGTTTTTCGTCGGTATGTGAAATAGCAGGGGTTCGGAGGCGGTGGTTTGCATAGAGTCCGTGAAGATGCAGTGCTGATTTGATGCTTGGCAACCATTCCAATCTTGTTGCTACCTTGAGCCAAGGTTCTTCATAACGAAATACAATCTCCTGTGCATCATCACTACGTCCTATGGTCAGAGCATTGTAAAATTCCAATGCAATGTCGGGTCGGAACGGAGCGATGGTGCACAGATATGCTGTTGAACCGATCGGGTACCCGAACATGAAATTACGCATCTGCCCACCACTGATGACTGCAAAGTTTTCGTCAGCAGTGGCGCGAATGATGTCGTAGTAAGCGTAGAATGGAGGCCCGTCGTTTTTGATACCGGCTACTTGCGGACGTTTTGCTAATTCCGCAACGATGTCTACAGGATAAGGATCTTGCCACGCGCCCAAACCAATAAAGGGATCGGTGCGGTGTCCTGAACACTATCAAAATAGCCGACAATGACATCGCGCTTGACACCTAAACCGGGATGAATCTGGATCTTGACAGCATCCACACCGTCGCTATCGCAGTGTTTCAAAAACTCTCGGCATTGCCCGGGGTGCCACCAACCTGTCGAAGCAATAAACAGCGAGCGGCCCGATATTTCTTCCGTAAGTTCAGAAGTCAATAGCCAGATTTCCTCGTCTGTTAGGCTACAAAATTCGCTACTGCCGTAGGTGAGGAGGATCACCGGAATGTTCTGCTCACACAACCAATTGACATACTTCCGCATTGCGCTGACATCTAATGAATCGTCATCGCCAAAGCAGGCGTTCACCGGCACGATAGGACCTTTCAGACGTTCCATCACACGAATAGCTCGCTCCATAAAGTCCCTCCTTGGCATATAATTAGCACAATTTTCAGGTGGTTGAGCTTTAGAATCCTGAAAGTATAGACACAGGAAATTGACTGATTACGGCGGCGCGTTAGACAAGTGCCAGATTTCCTCAGAAAATTCAGGGATCGTCAGCAAGCCAGCAGTCCATAGAAACACTCTATCTCGTTCTGTGAGTTCGTTCAGAGACATCCACGCAACGTCCACAAGAATCTGGTCATCTTTTAGTTCAGGGTCATTTCCCAAAGATACTGCTTGCGCACCTATTTCTATCAAGTAGGTATAATATTGATCACCAGGTGCAAAAGTAATAACAGATATTGGGCGGATTATAGTGCCTTCGACACGGCACTCTTCCCGAAGTTCCCTCAGCGCAGCTTGTTCCGGCGTTTCATCCTCTTCAATACCTCCACCGGGGAGACACCACCACTCTTCCCCTTTATGACGGTGTTTGACCATTAGAATTCTTTTCTGTTTATGAACAAGGCACTGCGCACGTGACATTCACAACTCCTTGATCGGGTTAAAATTTTAGAATTTGACTATACATGACCGCATTGCCATCTGCCCAAAAATCATTCAAAACAACATCTAATCGAAACCCTCGCGATTCATAGAAACCGCGACCTTCCTCGTTGTTTTCCTCACAAAACAAATATACCTTCCACAAAGGACGGTCAATTTTCGCAAAGTACTGGCGCATATCTTCAAATGCAGCCTCTAATAACCGAGTCCCCCAACCCTTTCGTCTATTCTCTTCTTCAAAGATACCGAATTCCGTAATCTCGATATTATGTCCTGATCCCACACGCCAAACGCATTCACCAAGGATTGTTCCGTTTTCTTTCAGCAAACGAACCGCACGATAACCCTGAAGATAATCGCTATAATGATCAGGTATATGATTTTGTGCTGGGACTGTATCAATGTACAAAACCTAACCTCACACTCTGACAAAAACCGTTGTGCTATAGGACGTGAATACTATGACTTAACGACCTGTCACTTTAGACCGTCGTCTAAAACCTTGAAAATCGACACAATCAATAACTCGATAGAAGTCATCCGACTCGTCCGTTGACAGCAGGTCAAGTCTCGTCGTTGGCACAAGCCCCTGACAGACATCAATAAGTAGTCTGCCCAACCCAAGCCGCCGGAATTCGCGAGCGACCAGAACCTCGCACAGGTAGGTCGTGATCTGTGTGTCCGTGATTGCCCGTAGAAAACCCACCAACTTCCCACCAGTATCCACAGCAACAAGAGTAGGCCACGAATTCTCCCAAGCGACCAACGTCTCCTTAGGTCTCTGTTCAGGAGTCGTCCACCCTTCGCCACTCGAAAGGGCACACATAGCGTCAAAGTAGTTCGGTGACCACGCTTGAATCCGAAAAGACGCAGGAATATCAAATCGAGCCAAGACTGCATCAAGTTGAGGCTCCAGTCTCCTCCATGCTGGAGTTGTGCTGTGGGTGTTCATTGGTGTTCAAGCTCGCGATAAACTTTCAGCAATGCCTCTTGAATGTTTAGAAACTCAAGATAGCCGGGTGGTAGTGGATATTTTGCGACGTCAAAAGGTTTAAGTGGATTGTCAATTTTCTGTCTGACAAAAGTATAGAGTGCTTTCTGTTCGTCTGTTGCTTCAGTCGCCTGTTCAAACGAAACACCACAATCATTTCGCCATAGGTGAGGATCAACCGCATCAACCATCGCTTGAACCAGTGAGACTCGATTTCCAAACTTTGCGTTCAAGAAAGCAGCCAGTCTTTCAGTCTGACTGTATGGATTACGGACAATATCTTCGTAACCC
>VXZL01000266.1 GCA_009845505.1 Candidatus Poribacteria bacterium
GCCCATTACTACCTCAACGATATGTACGAAGAATTGGGTCCGACGAAGTTTGTGCCGGGCAGTCATTTCTCTGGGTGTTCTCCAAACGGCGCAACAGAATGGAATAATCGGGGAGAAGAGAGTATCCTATGCAATGCGGGGGACGTGGTGCTTTTCCGCAGTGAAGTCTGGCATCGTGGCTCAGCCAACACGAGCGACGAAACCCGTTATCTCTTGCAGGTACACTATGCGATGCGGATGATTACACAGAAATATCCGCCCTATCTGAATAAGTTTCAGTTTGATCCCTCAATTCTTGCCCAAGCGAATCCTCGACAAAGACGACTCCTCGGCGACCATCGACCCAGCAATTATGATTGAAAGCACATGTAATGTTGTTCTAAAGCGTAAGCAGCTCAAACCCAGTAGCGAATTAATCGGGAACCTGCCTGAAACGAAGTGGAAGGCAGACCAGAAACTTAATAGTTAAAAAATGAATACACAACGGACAGGCGAGCAGATTGAATTTTACCGCGAAAATGGATTTCTGGTTATTGACGACTTTCTGACGGGTGCCGAGTTGTCAGTGTGGCAGGATGCTGTTGACGAGGCTATCACAGAACATGTGAGCCGTGATGATGCCTACCACAATCGAAAGGGAGAAGACAATTACTACAAAGATGAACATCTGCCGTTGGTTTTCTCATATCGAAACGGTAGCACGTTGTCAAATCAGTCTTAAATCGAAAACCAAATATCAGGAGTTTTCTCATGTTGCGCGCAATTGTGAATGAAAAAATCATCGTGTTGATTCTATTGACGATATTATTTCTTACCGCTTGTGGTAGTGATGTCGATTATCTTGGGGACTCCTACTCGCCTACCGCCCATGTAGATGTTTACTTCTCGGAGGATGATATAATCAAAGACTATCTGGTGATGGGACATGCTACTATAGAGGGAGGTGAGGCGGAGGCGTTACAAGAAAAGTTAATGGAAAAGGCACGCGAGAGCGGCGCCGATGGAATCGTATTTGAAGAACTTCGAGTAGAGACCGGAGTATTACAAGTTAGATCTATTTTTATCAAGTATAAGAAGAATCAGTAATGTCGGACATAAAACCGACCCTATCCTTATCAAAACCGCCCTCACCAATCCGTTGGCGGTCTATCGCAGTTGGACTTCTTCTCATCCCCATCAATTGCTATTGGATTACCTATATTGAACTCGTCCAGTATTCCGCGCAGCCCACAATCGTCTCGTTGATTTTCACGGTTGTTTTCAACCTGCTTGTGTTGATAGGATTCAACCAGATATTCAAGCGATTCCTGCCTCGATTGGTGCTATCCCAAGGTGAACTCCTCGTCATCTATGTCATGTTATCTGTAGCGTCCGCCACAGCGGGGCACAGCATGATGGAGATTTTGGTCTCCACACTGGGGCACGCTTTCTGGTTCGCAACGCCAGAGAACGATTGGAAAGACCTGTTTTGGCGATATATCCCGAGTTGGCTTGCTGTGACCGACAAGAACGTTCTTTCCGGCTACTACGAGGGTGATTCTACACTGCACACAAAGCAGCATCTGTTGGGGTGGCTAACGCCTGTGATGAATTGGTTCGCCTTTCTCTTTGTAATGCTGTTTGTGATGGTTTGTATCACTGTCATCGTGCGGAGACCATGGACGGAAGATGAGAAACTGGCGTATCCGATTATCCAACTTCCATCTCGAATGACAAGCGATGGTTTTTTTACGAATCGACTCATGTGGATTGCTTTCGGAATTGTAGCAGCTTTCGACATCATTAACGGTCTCCACCACGTCTTTCCTGCGATACCTTCTGTGTACGAGAAGGCATACCGTTTCAGATTCACAGAGAAGCCTTTCTCCGCGATGGGGTGGCTGAGATTAGGGATTTACCCGTTTGTGTTGGGCATCGGATTTCTGATTCCGTTGGATCTATTGTTTTCGACGTGGTTTTTCTTTTAGATGTGGAAAGGACAACAGATCGTCGGAAGCGTTATGGGATTGGAAGGGACGGGTTATCCTTACATCAACTATCAGGGATTCGGGGCATATATGGGCATCTTTCTGATTGCGGTGTGGAGGAGTCGAAAACACCTTCAGAATTTGTTGGGCGTGAAAACCCAGTCTGTGTCCACGCGGGATGAACCGATGTCGCCCCGGACTGTTGTTCTTGCACTTATTTTTGGCGTTGCATTTCTGACCTTTTTTTGCTTGAGGGCGGGTATGTCCCTCTGGGCGATACTCGTTTTCTTTGGACTCTATTTTGCCTTTTCGACGGCGGTTTCCCGGATGCGCGCCGAACTCGGATCGCCGATGCACGACTTGCACTACACGGGACCCGAACGGGTCATGGTTGCGGCTGTAGGCACCCGTCCGCTGGGACCGATGAATCTTTCGATGTTCTCTTTTTTCTGGTTCTTTACACGCACCTTCGATTCGCACCCGATGCCCCATCAACTTGAAGGATTCAAACTTGCCGCAACGTCAGGAGTCCGAAGTCGTTTCATGCTATTTGCGATCCTGATAGCACTGTTCGTCGGCATCCTCTCGCAATTTTGGGCACTTATATCCATCCCTTATCGACTCGGTGCTTTACACGAGATGTCCCGCGTGCCAATCGTCTACGGGTCTGAACCGTGGACGCAGCTACAGAAATGGTTAACACACCCATTACCTCCGGATTATTGGGCGTTAGGATTTACTGGGATAGGGCTATTGTTCGCACTTTTCCTGATGCTAATGCGAATGAAGTTTTTTTGGTTCCCGTTTCATCCCGCAGCGTATGCCGCTGTGTGTGGGAGTTGGGCGGTCAATTACATCTGGTTCAGTCTTGGGATCGTGTGGGTGCTGAAATTGGTTCTGCTGAAATACGGTGGGAGGCATGCCCATCGAAAGGCGATGCCATTTTTTCTCGGCTTGATACTCGGACAATTTACCGTCGGGAGTCTGTGGACAATATTGGGGATGGTGTTTAACATACCTGCTTATGGAATTTGGCCATAGTCAAAGTATAGTGAGTTTACGGGCACCCACAAGGGATGTCCCTACATATTTCTATAATTCACCACAATCTAAAAGGAGAGAAAAATAGAATGAGGATTCAAAAAATTCAGGCGTTTCCGCTTGCGTATCCTGAGCCACACTACAAAGGTATCGAACGCTACATCACGCTCGCTCGCGTGGAGAGCGACGACGGTCTTGTGGGTTGGGGGGAGTGTATCTCACAATTTCGAGAAGCAACACTCGCCACGAAGATAATCATTGAACAGGGATTCGCACCGTTAATTATTGGTGAAGACGGTTTAGATGTGGAACGGCACTGGCGTAAAATGCTTGATCACATCTGGTGGTATGGTCCCGAAGGCATTGCTGCTTTTGCTGTCAGTGCTGTAGATATGGCGTTATGGGACTTAAAGGGCAAAGCACTCGGTTTGCCGGTTTGTCAACTCCTTGGCGGTCAGCTCCACGACAAAATCGTTGCTATGGCATCAATCATTTTTGATATGGAAGATTTGGATTGGACGCTCAACGAATTTCAGTGGATGCGCGAGGAAAACTACCGCGTCGTTAAAGGGGGTTGGGGGATGCGACCAGAAGCGGTCTTCGGTCTCGACCGCCAGCGCGACCTTGAGATGATTCGGCGTGTGCGTGAAGTGATCGGAGACGAGCTTGAGTTTGTCATTGATACACCTGGCCACCGTCGTATATGGGATGTCCCGACCGCCATTCAACGTTTCCGAGGCCTTGAGCCTTATCGACTCAAATGGATTGAGCAACCCCTGCCTCCTGAAAACTTTGAAGCATACGCTCAGCTGCGGTCAGCGGTTATGACCCCCATCGGGACCGGTGAAGATGAGTGGAATGTCGAAAGTTACAAACGACTCATCCAGTCCGGTGGTGTCGATATTGTCCAAATTGATCCGGGACGCTGCCACGGACTCACTGGCAGCCGACACGTCATCAAACTCGTTGAGGCTGAGAACCTTCTGTTCAGCGCGCATTCGTGGAGTAGTGCCTTAAACACCGCTGCGAGTCTGCACATGTTAGCGAGTTCGACACATGCCGATTGCTCGGATTTTAAGCCCCACGAATCCCCGATGCAGCACGAACTGGTCAGCGACCCGTGGGTACAAGAGGATGGTTATGTCGCTCTTCGCGATGTTCCAGGATTGGGAGTCACCGTACGGGAAGATGTTGTGCAAAAATATCTGTTTGGATAGCCATTACGTCCCTGCTACGACCCCCTTGATATAACTGCCGTCTCCATTTGTTGCGTCCTTGAGAAGTGCAGGATAATCTTCAAGCGGTACGATATGCGTTACAAGCGGTCTTAGGTCGATGTGGCCACGCTCAAGCATCCGAATTGCGGGTGGAAATGTATCCCTAATCTTTGCGCCCGGCGATGAGCTCACCAAGTTAAACGCACCGCCGTGCCACTCGGAACCGTTGATGGTCACCTCTTCTCGGATGCAACCGAAGAGGTTGATGTGTCCGCCTCTACGAACGATTTTCGTCGCGAGGTTTAACCCATCAGGCTTCCCCGAACAGTCAAATACCACATCAATTGGAAATGCTTTCAGCTCCGATATGAGTTCAGAGGCGGAAATTTCCTTAGGGTTGTACGTGAGGTCAGCCCCTAACGACTTCGCCAGTTGCAGCCGTTTCTCAACAATATCAATAGCGATAAGGTTAGATGTATAAAAGCGGCTGAGTGCTTGGACGAACATCATCCCCATAAAACCACATCCGATGACTGCGACGTTATCAGCCGGTAGCAGCGGTGCCGTGTCGAGTCCTGTTACAACACATGAGACGGGTTCAACTAACCAGTATTCGTCTGGAATGTCCGATTCTGGAACGATGTATATCTGATCCGCTGGGCAGTTTTTGAGACCATCAAACCCTAACACGCTGCCCGTAACACGCATCCCTTCCTCAATACCTTGAACACCGCTCCCAACTTTAGTAACATAGCCGACACCTTCATGACCCGGCGGCGCGTACCCGCCGTCCCGAAAGGTCGCTAAGTCCCATGCGCAGACCCCACATGCAGCGCGCTGGACTTGCACTTCTCCCACTTGCGGGTCGCGGACATCAATATCAATGATCTCAACTCCGCCGTTTTCTCCATACCTAATCGTTTGCGTTTTCATGAATTTTATGCCTTTCTTTCGGTTGGTTCATTGGTGAAATGAGAGGGAAGAGGAGCAGTCTCCCAAAAATTTCTATCAGTAGGTTGGGCATCTCTATCATTAAGAGCGTTCTGATAAACTTCCTCATCGGTCATTGCATCGACCTTTTCCCAATCCGTTTCATCGGGAACGTATGCAAGTTCTTCGCGCGTATATTTGACGAGAGTAGATTTGTTTTTCATTATTGATATTTTAGCTGTTATGAGCCGAGGAGTCAAGAGATTTTTTTAGATTTTCGAGCAACATCTTGAAAGTGAAAGTAGGGCGTGCTATACTTTAATAAGTTGTAAAGATGTTGTGAAGTGGTCTATAAATTTTTTGAGTGGAGGCGTTTAATAATGGCGACGTTTTCTCTAAAAGGTTTCGTTAGGGACGTAAGATACGCCCCCTGTTTCAGCCCGGAAACACTTAATGTGTACAATATAATGCAATTTGATGTAAATCAAGCCCAGTCTTATGGACTAATTGACTTGGGAACATCAGGTAATAATCTCGCTTTTTCAAAATGGGTTTCGCCGAAACGGACGCGCTCGTATCCTTTTGCCAGGATTTATAATACATATCACCTCAACACAAAAAAGGTTACCATTATTCCGATCATTAAAGATGAAGGCGCGGGGACACAGAACAATGATCGAATTAACTTCATTACATTTTCATGGATGAACCTCCTAAACATCTACATCATTTTGGCATGGTATGAGGATGCAGAAAGAAAAACGGGTACAACCGACCGAATTACCAGTCAGATTTTGAATGTTGAGAGCGTGGATGAAAAATTGTTTGAGGTAAGTCGGTATCAGATGAGTGCACTACATTGGAACACGACTCACTTCGAGTCAATTTATTTGAATGCAGTTGATGGATATAAAAAAATATCTCAAAAACAAAACGTTGCCATTCACAGTCCAAACAACCATATCCAGACCCTTGAAAAATTTAAGGCGGACGGTTGTTTCAATTTAGTATCCTTCAAAGAAGCAAGTCTCCCACGCTCGTATGAAGCTGCTCATAGAGAATCTGTAACGACACACGTCTTAGAATCTCTTGAGGAGAATACAAAGGGCGTTTTTCAAATTTCAAACTATCTTGGTGGGCAGTACTATCTGACTGCTGATGAAGTTTATTGGGAAGGTGGTCGGTTAGTTATACAAGAATCCAAAAACAGTAGCAGAGGGAAACTCCCATCTGAAGATGACATCAAGGATGGTTTATTCAAGTTGATTCTTTTTGCGAATATGGAAGAAGTAACGATTGATCAGAGAACAAATATCCAATGTATCACCCGATTAAAACTCACAGGTGATCTTATTGGCAGCCTCTTCTTACCGTCTACAGCAAAAAATATAGTTAACTTCTGCGCGGAAAATCGCCTGACACAAACACACCAGAAAAGGATTGTGTTGCTTAATCAAGAAGCGAGTCAAAACAGTAAACTGCAAATATGGATAACAGGTCGTCATGACTAAATTAGCAAAAAGCCCACTTCGGTACCCAGGAGGTAAATCCAGAGCCTTAAAACAGATTTTGCCGCACGTTCCGGTGAATATGTCTGAATTTCGGGAACCGTTCGTTGGGGGTGGTTCTGTCTTTTTTGCAATCCGAAGCCTTCTTCAGAACCGTATCAAGTCCTATTGGATTAACGACCTCAATTACGATCTCTACTGTTTCTGGAAACAGGTCAGAGACAATGCACCGGACTTAATCGCAGCACTCATAGAGACGCACACAACGACGACGGATGGGCGCGCCCTATTTGAAAAACTAACAAAATCCAAAGATAAACTCAACCAGAACCGAGACCTGCTCTGTGAATTCCAGCGTGCAGTCCGTTTCTTTGTACTCAATCGTATTACTTTTTCTGGGGTTGTGGATTCTGGTGGATATTCACAATCCGCGTATGAGAAGCGTTTTACATCCTCCTCTATTGAACGCGTGAAAAACATCGTTCCGTACCTCTCTGAAGTCAAAATAACCAACCGAGATTACACTGAAGCACTTTTCGCTGAAGGTGAAGATGTGTTCATTTTTCTCGATCCGCCGTATTGGAAGGCAACTGAATCGAGATTGTACGGCGTGCGAGGCGAATTACATGCCGCGTTTGACCACGGGCAATTTGCTAAAAATATGCGAAAATGTCCACACAAGTGGCTGATTACCTACGATGACTCACCTGTTATCAGGGATCTTTTCAGTTTTGCTGAGATTCAGGAATGGACATTGCAATATGGAATGAACAATTATCGGCAGGCGAGTGCTGCAAAAGGGAGAGAATTGTTTATCAAAAATTATTGATTATTTTTACCGTTTGAGGGCTCTGTGAGATAGGGAACTTGCCAGTCGGTCTTCCGAATATAATGTTTCCAGAAGTAGATAACAAACGGTATAAGAATTGTGAACCCTATGAGTCCTATCCACCAGAGTTCTTGAAATTCTTCGAGTGTCGTTTCTGAAGGAGAGGCATCAGACAGTATCTCAAACCAGTCCATAATTGATGGAATGCTGTTATTTGCTATATGGATGACCATTGGAATAAAAAGCGACTTCGTTCGGATATAAAAAACAGCCATCACACAACCGAAACAAAATGCACCAATAGGGTCGAGATGCAAAATGGCGAAAACCAATGATGACGCAAAAATGCTTCGCAACACACCCCACTTGACAGCCCATCGCGTTAATAAGATACCGCGAAAGAAAAATTCTTCAACCACAGGTGCGATAAAAACAGCCGTTAAAAAGACCAACAGATTCGCCAGCACATGTTTATCGCTACTCAACGAGATTGTAGAGTGGTCACTTTCAATAAATCGCTCTTGGAAGAATTCAGGCATGAAGAAGGCTATGGGAAAGTAAAGGAGAAAGAAGGTTGATAAGGAGAAAATGACCTGGGGGAATGCCCAGAGACTATACAATCCAAGTCTACGCCACGTCGGGAACTCTCCACACAGTTGCCTGTAAGACAGACCTGCACGCCCTAACATTCCGAAGGTAAACAGACAGAAGAAAACATACAATAGTGGTAGTATCACGGATCCTCGAAGTGGTGCCGACTTACCTTTAAACCAGGCAGGTAAGAATGCTCCGAGGATAACAACGGTAAAACCAGGCGCGATAAAGGCGAGAATGGCGTAGCCAACTAATGCCCTAAACCGAATTTTTTCAAAAGGATTGATGTACATGTTAATATCTATCTAATGCCTCTGTCCTCTAATCAGAGAAGATAGGTGAGACTCTGACGCAAACTAACAGTTTATGCTACATACAAAAATTAGGCTCGCGTTCGGCGCGCCTCTTGGTGGAGATGTGCTACCAATTCGTATGGGATCCGTCCCGTCGGCGGAGGTGTGGCGGTTCCGAGAATTTGAAGGTCTGTGCCGTTACGAGTTCTTCATTAACTTCAACACCCAAACCTGGACCGTCCGGTACAGGTATCGCTGCACCTTCAAGTTTGTGCTGCACAGGAAACAAATCCTCATCGTAATGTCCAGATGCTTCTGTTGGCGAGACCCGGATTTCTAACCAAGCGAAGTTGGGAACCGCCGCTGCGAGATGAACCGTTGCAGCTGTACAAATAGGACCCAACGGATTGTGCGGCATCAAGTCAATATAGTGTGCCTCTGCCAAGCTCGCGACTTTCATCGATTCCGTCAGTCCACCGACGTTACAGACATCAAGGCGTGCAAAGTTGGTGATACCGCGTTCCAGATACGGGAGAAACTGCCACTTACTCGAGAATTCTTCTCCAATAGCGAATGGTATATCAGTCATCGTCCTTAGGGATTCATAAGCCTCTGGGGTCTCGTCTCGAATTGGCTCTTCCAGAAAATCGAGCGTGCCAGACGGCATACGCTGACAAAAGGACGCTGCTTCCGCAACACTGAGTCGGTGGTGATAGTCAATACCGAGAACAGGTTCCGATCCAATGGCTTCTCGCAGTGCTGTCAACCACTCCGCTGCGAGGCTGATGGACTCGCGCGGTTCAAAGATGTTCTCTTCACCCGGTTTCGCCCGGTGCAGGACGTTTGTGCGGATGACGTTCCAACCGTTGTCAAGTAATAATTGGGCGTTTTCGATCAACTGCTCAACCGATGCTGCACCTGTCGTAGCAAAGCACGGCACACGGTCTCGCTGTTTCCCACCGAGGAGTTGGTAGACCGGCACGTTCAGTGCTTTTCCTACAATATCGTGGAGTGCGATGTCAATCGCTGAGATCGCACCCGTCAAGGCACGGCCTCCCTCAAAATACTGGCTCCGGTACATCTCTTGCCACAAGCCACCAATCCGCATCGGATCGCGCCCAATGAGGAATTCGCGATAGTGTTTCACCGCACCCGCAACAGCCAATTCTCGGCTTGAAAGTCCAGATTCACCCCACCCGTAAATGCCTTCGTCGGTCTCTACTTTAACGATGTGTTGATTCCTGTGTCCTACCCAAACAGGAAACGGTTTGATGTCGGTAATTTTCATAATGTCTTTCTCCTTGGATTTTGTGCTCAATTTCTAATCCTTATACCAAATCGCTTGGCAATTGTCAACCGATTTTTGTATGTTGACCATTGATGGCTGACTGCTGATTGCTGAAAACCTATCGCGCCACTTGAATTAGATTCGCAGGTCTGATACAATGGCGAAAATGGAAAGAGGAGGTATTAAGATGGCGAATAACCAGATTAAGGTCGCAGCATGTCAGCTGCTAACAAGTGAAGACGTTTCCGCCAACACCGTCAAGGTATTAGATCAAATCGAAGCGTGTGCAGAGATCGGGGTTCAGATTGCGGCGTTCCCGGAAGGGTGTCTGTTCGGCTACTGCTGCCGGACAGATTATTGGGAACGGACCTCGCCGCAAGTCTTTAAAGAGGCTGAGGCTGAAATTGCCGAAGCAGCACGTCGGCACGGAATAGCCGTTGTCGTCGGTTCAGCACATCACGATGGTGAGAATTGGCACAACGACCTTGCCGTATTTAATCAAGAGGGTCTCCTGAAATACCGTTATGGCAAGACCTTTCTCGCTGGGGAGAAATGGTGCATCAACAATCGGGGTCCGTTGCCGATTGTCGAACTCGCCGGTGTTGCGTGTTGTTTTATCATCTGCCACGATGTACGTTATCCTGAATTAGTTAAACTTCCTGCAGCAATGGGGGCACAACTCTGCATTTTCTGCTCGTGTGAATCCGGACTGCTCTCAGAATATAAACTCTCCGCTTACCGCGCTATGCCGATTTCGCGTGCGACAGAAAACGGCATCTATCTCCTAATGGCGAACACACCTGCGAACCCTGATGACATTCGGGCACCCGGTTCATCACACGGAAACTCGAAGATTATCCATCCAGATGGCAACGTCATCAAAGAGGCAGGGTTTTTTGGAGACACCATCATCGCTGAAACAATAGACCTCTCACAAGCAACGGGTTCACAGGCGAAACGGACTTATGATGAAGATACGATCTTGCGGGAGTGGTTCCAACAAGGCTGTGAATTTGTAGTGAAAGTTTAAAGCAAGCATCTAAGGAAAAGGATTCATGTCAAATCAAATCGTTTGTATCCGTGCCAATTCGCTTGTTGATGGGATAAGCACATCTGCCAAATCCAATCAGGCAATCCTTGTGACTAACGGACGCATTGATGCAGTAGGCGATCAAGAAGAGATTGCGAAAAAGACACCGCCTGACGCAGAGGTTATTGACCTCGGCGATGCGTGTCTCGCGCCGGGTCTCATTGATGGACATACACACTTGAGCCTGGCAGGCGATGGACGGAACTATGTTCAAATGTTCTCTGAGACGGATGAGATGATGGTGTTGACCGGCGCGATGAATCTACAACGCCATCTCGCCGCAGGGATTACAACGATCCGTGAACACGGCGCGCGGAACAAGGTAGGATTCACGCTTAAGGAAGGACTTGAACGCGGTTATATTCCGGGTCCACGCGCCTTGGTCAGCGGACGACCGATTACCTGTACAGGTGGACACTTCCATGTATGCAACGAGACAGCGGATGGCGAGGCGGAGATGCGGCGTTCAGTGCGTCGCTTAGTTCATGAAGGCGCGGATTATATCAAGATTATGGCGTCAGGCGGTGGAACTGCCGGAACGATTCCCGGACGCGCCAGTTACACCGTCGCCGAATTGCACGCCGCTGTCCACGAGGCACACCATTTCCATCGGCTCACGGTGGCGCATTGCCGTGCCAGTGAGTCGATGGTACGCGCCGTTGAAGCAGGTATTGATCTGATGGAGCATGCGGAATTTCTTGATCCGGACGGTGAACTCCGCTTTGATCCGAAAATTGCGGAGATGATGGCAGAATCGGGTATCTGGATTAGTCCGACGCTCCAAGCGTGGACGGGATATCCACGCATCGTTGAACTCCGAGCAAAACGGGACAATGGGACGATTTCTGCCGATGAAACAGCCGAATTGCAACGAAGTGAGGCGCGAGCGGAAGTCCGATTGGATGTGATGCGGCGTATGCTCGACTACGACCTCCGGGACCGGATTGTTCCCGGCACGGATTCAGGTGTCGGTAATCTCGCATTCGGACATCTCGATTACGATTTGCAGCTACTTGTCGAAGTTGGGTTTACACCCGCAGAGGCACTCATCTCAGCAACCCGCATCTCCGCCGAAGCAATCGGGATGGCAGATGAGATTGGAACTATCGCGCCGGGCAAAATCGCCGATCTCGTTGCTTTTGAGGGCGATCCGACAAATGATGTTGGGGCGGTGAGTCGAGTGATTGCGGTATTTCAAGCAGGGCAACGCGTAAAATGACGCACAATATGCAGTCAAACGTTGACCCCACTATCTTTCAACGGTTGTTGATCGATGCTGAAAAAGACGGTGTGCAAAAACTGGTTGTGGGCGCGGTCATCCGTAAAAACAGCAAATTCCTACTTTTGGAACGAGTTCCGTCTGATTCCATGGGTGGATTTGTTGGAATTCCGAGTGGTACCGTGGAGGATGAGGAAGACCTACTTACAGCACTCGCTCGAGAAGTGCAGGAAGAAACGGGACTCATTGTAACATCAATCCTTGAATATCTCGGCTCCTTTGATTGGACATCCAGTTCTGGGAAAAAAACGAGACATTTCAACTTTTTTATTCAGGTTGAGGATGGTGAAATCAAACTTAGTCCTACCGAACATCAAGCATACTATTGGGTTGCGTTGTCCGACGCAGCTTACACAACGCTTAACATCTCAGATGCTACTAAGCAGATTCTCAAAACTACAGTACAACAATAACACGAGCGTTTGGTGCGATTAAAATTCATAGATGTCAGCGCGTCGTTTTGCGACCTTATGTCGAACAAGTGCTTGGAGGTCTTCCGGCATCCGCGCAAACGTCTCTGGAAAAACGGGTTGATGACCACCCTCACGCATGAGATTCCACCAAGCAGGATAGTAAGCGATATTCAATGCCATGCGATGTTGATCGTCGGTTGTATTTGCCCCTTGCCCGTGCCATGTTCCGCCGTGCCACAATAACACAGAACCTTTTTGCCCGCAGACCGGCACTGGATGGCTTTCTACAATGTCGGATTGTGTAGGTCTGCGCCGTGCGCGATGGCTAAACGGCACAACGAGCGTCGCGCCGTTCTCGATAGTAAAATCCGTTATCATCCAGATGGAGTTAATCATCCATGGCGTTTCGGGAAGGCGTGATGGCAAGTCGTGCGTCGAATCGGAGTGTATACCACCTTGGGGTGCCCTTGGCTTGACCCACTTGGTGCAAGCCTCACCCAGTCGCGCACTATCGCCGAGAAAATGACGGACGACTTGTAGCACTTGTGGATGTGCGATACATTCCCAACACATCTCATCGAGGTTGACTACACCGAAAAGCGTTTGATAGAGTTCAGCGTTCGGGTCCTGAAAAGCATCCCGATTCGTTGGGTCTCGGTGGAGTTGGAAGTATTTCTCTGCCATCGCGTCTGCTTGTACTGTGGGGATTGCATCTTCAATCAGACAGTAACCGAACGTTTCGAGATGTTCTATCGCTTCTTGTTGCGGCATTTACAGACCTCCGTTTCTCTTTTTGTTACGGAACACCAACATAAATCTGTTTTCTTCTATTTGCGCAACGCGTTCAAAAAGAAAGTACTTCTCAATAATGTGCTTCGCAAAGGGGACTGTCCAAAAGTAGGATGGATACGCGTACGTACCTTTGTCAGGAATTGTCCTACTGCCTCCTATCAAACCGGTCTGCACGTCGTATCGATCTGGAAGGGTTTCCTCTCCCACTCTCTTCACCAATTCATCGTGCATTATTACAAGGAAGATGCCATTGTCCGATAGAATTTCTTTAAGTTGAACTGTTAAGCACTCCAGCATCTGATATGATAAGTAAATGTTATTTTGAGGAAGCAGCGCGAGGTCGAAAGAATTCTCTTTGTAAGGTAGCGCAGCCATATCCCCAATATTGAATCGACATCTGCTCTTTCTTTTCTCTGCGACCTCTTTTGCGTGACGGAGTGGAATCTCCGCGCAGTCAATACCTGTTGCTATCGCGCCCATGTCTTCCATGGCAAAGGTAAAGCGTCCAGCATTGCAACCTAAATCCAAGGCGCGCATGCCGGGTCTTATGAGTTTACGCAGGTGGTCTTCATATCTGTCAACGGCAAATTGTGATCTTGGGTTATCAGGGTCAGTCGTCGGATGGACCCCCGCTGCATTGTAATGTTTCCGAGTTGCATCGAATACGTTCATATATTTCTTTGCCTTCAAATATGGCTTGCATTGTCCGGTGTTATCGTGTAAATTGGTCGGATAGGATATACCGAACATTTTGCCATAATTCATTATGTAGGACAAGAGAAATTTACTGTAAAGGGAGTCCAGCAAATGCTCTCAACCGAAAATATGGGTGGCGTTGTCGTCACGCCAAATCAATTAAGTGAGATGCAAGCGGGTGATTATATTCTGCATGCCCGCGATGGTCTGCTAAACAAGGTTCCAGTAGAGAAAATCCGCATGCCGTTGGATCCGCAAGGGCACTATCAGGGATTGAATTTCGTTCAGGCTCCCGATGGTACTATCTATGCAGTCCAGCACACCATTATCTCTAAGTCCACAGATGGTGGCAGGAGTTGGGAACATCTCAACAGGGTCCCTGCTGCTTTCGGTTTCAACGGATGGTTGTTGCAAGCCAATAGGCATGGGCAGCTTATTCACGTGAGTCAACATGGAGAAGAACAGCCAACCACCGTCTGGGTTTCTGATGATGAAGGTGAGACATGGGAGCAGACGAGCGAAATAGATGTCGCGCCGTTTCAGAAAACCGTCGCTGGTTCAAGTCTGACCCGACTCAACGATGGCACGCTGCTCCTACCAATTAAAAGAAGAGACGACCCGTTTTACGAAGGCACGAACCCGACTTATGTCTTTGTTTCCGAAGATGATGGATACACCTTCTCGAACCGCTTCTTTTTGTCGGATTATGGCAATGAAGTCAACATCGCAGAACTTTTTTCTGGCAGACTGCTCGCGGTCATCCGATACCAACCGGGACACCCAGACCAACCGCATACAACCAAAACGGTTTTTCTTGCAGATTCAGTAGATAGCGGTGTTACGTGGACAAATCTCCGTCAGTTAACGAGTGTGCATGGGCAGTGCCACGGCGCGGCTGTCGGACTTTCCAATAAGCGTGCTGTTGTGGCTTATGATCACCGGTATCCGCGGGAACTCGGCAGCGGTAGGGCAATGGTAAGCGACAACAACGGCGAAAGTTGGCGCGATGAAGTCTATTACCTCTGTCATGGACATGTTGCTGGCTTTCCGAGACACATCACCTTAGATGGCGAGGAAATCCTAACCTTTATCGGTTCCTGCTACGGCGATGTCAGCAAATGGGAGAACGCCACAGGGAACTCACACTTCTGTATTATCCGGTGGCGACCGGTTTAGGACGAAAGAAAGGATACTATGAAAATTACCGGATTTGAAACAATACCTATTCAAGGTCGGGCGATGATCTTGAAAATGTTCACAGACGAAGGAATCATCGGCTACGGTGAACCGATGAACTATGAGCATTGGCGCGTCGTTGCCCAAGCCGTAGACGACATGGCGGAATACCTAGTCGGCAAAGACCCACTCCAGATTGAAGCGCATTGGCAAGCGATGTACAGGTCGAGTTACAGCCGGAGCATGCCTGTATTGGTCGGAGCACTCAGTGGTATTGAGATGGCGATGTGGGATGTATTCGGCAAGGTCGTCGGAATGCCGGTCTGGAAACTATTAGGCGGTTCGGTGCGGGATCGGATTCGCGTCTATACCGGTATAGGGGGTACAACGCCTGAAGCGTGTGCAGAGCATGCGAGGAAGGCAGTGGCTGCAGGATTTCGGGCAGTAAAGATGGGAGCCTCGCCGCAACCTGTTCGATTTGTTGATACCCCAAAGGCGATTGACACGATGGTGACACGGGTGGCAGCGGTGCGAGAGGCAGTCGGTGATGAGGTCGATATTGCTGTTGATCTGCATCGACGCTTGAGTCCAACGATGGCAGTCATTTTGGCACAGGAATTAGAACCCTTCCGTCTCCTGTTTGCCGAGGAGCCGTGTCACCCGGAAAACAATGAACCGCTTTTGACCTTGTCCCGGTCCACAACAGTACCCATCGCGACGGGTGAACGGCATTTAACACGGTGGGGTTTCCGGGAGATAATTGAACGTGAGATGTGCGCGATTTTGCAACCCGATATCCGACACTGCGGTGGGATACTGGAACTGAAGAAGATAGCCGCGATGGCGGAAATCCACAATATGGCGATTGCACCGCACAACGCTGCCGGTCCTGTCGGAGTGGCCGCA
Source organism: Candidatus Poribacteria bacterium (assembly GCA_009845505.1). GTDB lineage: Bacteria > Poribacteria > WGA-4E > WGA-4E > WGA-3G > WGA-3G. The sequence continues at coordinate 16,020 of VXZL01000266.1, forward strand.
TCGGTACACGTCATGGCGACCGTGCCGAATTTGCTGATATGTGAGGGCGGACACCGACGCGGAGAAGGACTGTTTCAAACACCTTTGGTTTTCAAAGATGGATTCATTGAACTCCCGACAGCACCCGGACTCGGTGTGGATATGGACGATACAGCTATTGAAGCGATTCGAGATGAAACATTTCGGCTGCGTGGAATGTTCTGGCACGCAGACGACGGGGCTTTCGCAGATTACTAACCACGCGCACTTTACGTCATTTTATTTTGATCATTCGGTCGTGTGGAAAGATTTGTTTTCGGAGGAATGTCCCATGAAATGTGTCCACAGCGCGGGCATCGCATCTCAAATTCGACGAGATTTCTGACAGTGCCTGTTTTTTCGGGTTTCCGTCGGGTTTGACATTGTGGACACCGGACAGCCCGAAATTCGTCGGCATCGCTTTTGCCAAAGTAAGCACCTATCTTAAAGAGGATAAATAGCAACACAACGATGAAAATGCAGAAGAGGCTGAAAATGAGAAAAGGGACAAGCGTTGGCATGTGGCTTTCCTCACAAGGGTCAAGGCTGGAAAATAAATGTGGTTGTCGGTCGGTGTTAACCTGTCAGCAATATGAGCGGTTTAACAGAGTTCTGAAGATACGTGGTTTCTGTGACATTGTCGGCGAAGAAAGGGGCGAAAAATGCATCAGCGATTTCCAAGAATGCGGGCAAGTCGAGTCCCATATAGTTTCCGAAAGCATCGTCACACTCAACGACAACCTGCCTCAATTTGTCCCGTCCCGCAGTGGAAAGTGTGCGCAAGGGTCGCAGCATTCGCATGTGATATTTGATGAGGGATGCTGAAACCTGAATCAGTCCTTGAAGAAAAAGACGATACGTGTCCTCTGCTTGGTGCCACAACCCTTCCCACGCTTCATGTGCTTCCCACCAATAGGCAAAGTTATATAAATCTATCCCGTAGAGATAGTCCTCGTTTTCTCGCCAGAGTTCTGGAGGTAGCGGATCAGCATCGTGTTCTTCTTCGAGGCCATAACTGTGTCCGCGCGGATCTCGGATAGGATGCGGTGTGACACCAGGGATATGTCGATACGGCGGGAACGGTTTTTGTGGACAGTATCGATGCCAATTTGCATCAAAAGGTTCGGGTTGTTTAATAGTGTCCATATCGTCAGCGGCATTCTATATTCTGCCGACCCCGATGTAATGAAAACCTGCGGCTCTTGCTTCTTCCGGCGAATAGACATTACGTCCATCAATGAGGATGCGGGTCTTCATCTGTTTGGCGAGTTTACGGAGTTCGAGTCTGTGATAGAGTTCCCATTCAGTGACAAGCACTAACGCATCCGCATTGTAGGCGAGTTCATCTATATTTTTTGTGAAGTAGAGGTTGGTGTTAGCAGATGGATCCCTTCCACTCAAAGCACGCTGCGCATTTTCAATAGCGATCGGATCGTGTGCGCGAACGGTCGCACCCTCAGCAATAAGTTCACGAATAATGTCAAGCGACGGGGCTTCTCTAACGTCATCCGTGTTAGGCTTGAATGCGAGACCGAGGATACCGATAGTTTTACCTTTGAGCGTCTTCAGAGCACCTTGCAATTTTTCGATGATATGCGCGCGTTGGCGAAAATTCACGATACGCGCGGCTTCCGTGATAGGCATCTCGTAGCCGGATTGCGCTGCGACCCCTAACAACGCTGAAGTATCTTTAGGGTAACAACTCCCACCCCATCCGAGACCGGCACGGAGAAACTGATTTCCGATGCGAGCGTCGAGTCCAATACCACGCGCAACCTCCGTCACGTCTGCACTGACCTTTTCACAGAGTCCTCCAATTTCATTGATAAAACTGATCTTGAGGGCGAGGAATGTGTTCGCAGCATATTTAATCATCTCTGCACTGTTTGGATCGGTGGTCATCATCGGTGGCAAGTGGTAAGCCGACGGACGTGGAAATCCACTCGGTGGATCAAACGTCTGTTCGAGGATCGGTTTATAGAGGCGACGGAGGGTATCAATCGCTTCATCGCTATTGGCACCAACAACAATCCGATCCGGATACAGTGCGCCTTGTAACGCTAAACCTTCTTGTAAGAACTCCGGGTTTGAAGCAACGGACACATTTCCCTGAATACCACGTGTCGAAAAAACAGACTCGACAACCTTAGCGACGCGTTGGTTGGTGCCGATGGGAACCGTGGACTTAACGACGAGCGTATAGTGTCTATCGGGCAGACAGACTTCTGCAACTTCCCTCGCTGCTTGTTCAACGTGCTGTGTATCAGCTTCTCCATTCTTTTTCGGTGGTGTCCCGACAGCAATCAGAATCAGCTCTGAATCGGGGACGACCTCAGCGACGTTTGGCGTAAAACGGATGGTGTGCTGCACTTCTTCAAGAAGGTTCTGGATGCCGGGTTCGTGAATAGGGCTTTTCCCTTCGTGCAGAAGGTCTAATTTACTTTCGTCTTTCTCTACTATTGCGACATTGTGATTGAGGTAAGCGAGGACGACACCCGTGGTCAAACCGACGTATCCTGCTCCTATAATTGCAATCTTCATTTTTTTTGCTATTGAATCTGGTCATCGTTCCTTTAACTTGGTGTGAATTCAACAACTTCAAGAACTCTTTGAAGTCGTTCGGTAGTTGGATCGTAGCCATAATTAATCTGTCGCATCAATTCGAGGGCTGCCATACGTTCTTGTGGGGTTTTGGAATGCCAATATGCTTTATCAGCCACATCTGCTTCTTCAAAAGAGGATAAAACTGAAAATTCCTCCTTATCCACTCTAAAACTATCAATCGCTCGCATTGCTTTCATATCCTCTATTTATTCAACCGGTGGGGGTTCAACGCTTTCCAGCAACCTATTGATAATATCTAAACTCGTGATACCGTCAGCCTCGGCGTTGAAATTCGTCAGAATTCGGTGGCGTAGGACGGGGATCGCAACAGCTTTAATATCTTCATAAGCGACATGATAGCGTCCGTGGAGGATGGCTCGCGCCTTTGCACCGAGAACGAGATATTGCGATGCTCGGGGGCCTGCTCCCCATTGGACCCAATCCTGAATGAAGTCGTATGCATCTGGGGCAGGACGCGTCTGCCTATTCAATTCCACGGCATACTCTACAATCGCTTCAGCGATGGGGACTTTCCGGACGACCTGCTGTATTTGTAGGACCTCTTCTCCGGTGATAACGGCATTGATTTCCGGTTCATAAGCCGCTGTTGTTGTCATCACAATCTCTTTTTCAGAAGTTTTGTCTGGATAATCGAGGGTGATATGGAACATAAAGCGATCAAGTTGTGCTTCTGGTAGTGGGTAAGTCCCTTCTTGTTCAATTGGGTTCTGTGTCGCTAAAACAAAAAACGGGCGTTCCAAGAAATATGTTCTACCGCCTGCGGTGACCTGATATTCTTGCATGGCTTGTAAAAGTGCGGCTTGTGTTTTCGGAGGTGTTCGATTGATTTCATCGGCGAGAACGATATTGGCAAACACTGGACCCTTAATAAATCGGAAGGCACGTTTACCGGTTCCATCTTCTTCAATAATATCGGTCCCTATAATGTCGGACGGCATTAGGTCTGGTGTAAATTGGATGCGGTTAAATGGCAATTTGAGAATTTGTGCGAATGTGCTAATGAGCAGCGTTTTTGCCAACCCCGGTACCCCAACCAACAAGCAGTGTCCCTGCGAAAAGAGCGCAATCAGGAGCTGCTCAATGACCTCGTTTTGTCCGATGATACGTTTTTTGAGTTCAGTTAGAATATTTTCTTTGGCTGTTTTTAATGTTTCAGCGATTTCTATATCAGTTGCAGGTTGCGTGGAGGGCATATCGTTTTTCATATATTTAAGGTTTAGTAGTTTGAGACTCTCCACATTTGGAGACCATCGAAATCGAAGTTGACATCAATAACGCGTGCACCAGCGTCTTCGAGTTTCTGGCGCACACTATGTTCGCGTGTCGGTTCACAGTAGAACAGGAGACACCCGCCACCACCGGCACCACACGCTTTTCCGCCGATGGCACCGTGTGCTGTCGCGATTTTAAAAAGCTGCTCAATCTGCTCGTTTGTAACAGACGGGTGTAACTTTTTCTGATTCCGCCAATTTTGGGTGAGTAATTCGCCGAATTCGGTCAATCTGCCGCGCATCAGTGCCGTTTTTGTCGCCTCAGCGGTGGCTTTGAGCGTCTCTAAGGCATCGCGGACACTTGGATCGGCACTTTTATAGGCGGTTGTCACGTTCTGATGGATGTTGCCCGAGAGTCTCGGTTGCCCGGTATAACAAAGGACGAGATTTTTTTCAAGTTCGTAGCGAATCTGCGGGGGGAGTCTCAGCGGCGAAGTTTTGACCTCTTCCCCTTGGAATTCCATAAAATGAATACCACCGAGGGCACTCGCGTAATGGTCTTGCTTCCCACCGAGTATGCCGAGTTCATGGCGTTCGATGGTGCTGGCGAGTTCGGCGTATTCATAGGGAAGGTAGGTGGCTTCTTTGAGTGCGCCGAGGACGCTGACGAGAGCAACTCCCATTGCTGCCGAAGTTCCCAATCCACTCCCAGGAGGGGCATTGGACTGTGTGATCAGGTCGAATCCACCGATCTGTATAGACATGCGCCGGACCCCTGCCTTTACTAAATCGATATTTCCATCGTATTCAAGTTGACGGACATCGTCGGCTTCAATGAAGGTATCGAAATCTGCGGAATAGATACGAATACTTTTATCTAAAATCCGCTGCAGTTCAACGGAATCGTCCTGCGTTGTCTGACTTTCACAGCGGAGCGTGGCGTAAGCATACCGGTTGATTGCTCCGTTAACGACCAGCCCCTTTGAATGCTCGGTGAATAGGGCTACGTCGCTCCACCCCCCAGCAAAGTCAATTCGGACTGGAGCTCTCGCTCGGATTAGCATGACGAGTCTCCTGACATCGGTTTTTACGAGCACGCTTGCAAAGAATATGTATAAAATAGTGCGAAAAGTAGACAAGCGAAACTACAGATCGGACAAACCGGAAATAGACACATGCCCTCGCAAAAGATGATGAATACAAAAAATTGTGGCGAAGGTTAGCCGATAGTCGTATTGAAATATTTGGCAAGGGCAGTCTCTGTCGAGAAAGTGGTTAAAATAGTTGATGGTAGATGTAACGTGGAAAAGCCGCAGCTACCCCCGATTCGGAAACGGGGCATAGCCCCGCGGCTTTTCCCAGAAACTGAGCGAAATAACCGCTAATCTTAGGCAGCAGCGTCGCGAAGCTTCTTACCAGCTTTGAAGACAGGGACGGTCTTCTCAGGAATACTGAGCGGTTCGCCAGTCTGTGGATTGCGACCTGTACGGGCTGGCCGAACTTTGGCTTCAAATGTTCCGAAACCGATCAACCCAACGGAATCGCCGTTACTCAAAGCATCGCAAACAGTCGCAGCAAAAGCGTCAACAGCGGCTGTTGCCTCTTTCTTGCTAAGACCCGTCTGTTCGACAATACTGCTGACGACATCGTTCTTCATTAATTTTGCCATGTCAAATGTTCCTCTAATTTTCAGCCCGAACAAGAAAACAATACGTCTGCTAAATAATTAAGAAACGTGGGTTCTCCCATATCGAGCGTAAATTGGATTTAACAAAAAACTAATAGTAGTAATTATATTATACTATACAAATATAGATATGTCAAGATGAATAGCACCCACAACCTGAAGATTGGGGCTTCGGCTTCGTAGCAACTGCGGTTTTCTCAAAGAGTCAACCGTCTTAGTATCGCTCCACCCGTAGGCAATTCCCCTATACCCTGAAAGAAATAGGTAAGGGCATATCGTGCGGAAACTTTCACGGCTATTCCTGCCTACAAAAAAAAAGGAGAGTAGCAGTAATGCAACGTGCTGGCTTTCACCTCCGCTCCGAAACTTACGCGTGAACTGCTACCGATACATGTTTTTTACAAGGTCTCACTTGACACCCGCCACACACCATACGACTGGTGAGGATAGGAC
>VXZL01000362.1 GCA_009845505.1 Candidatus Poribacteria bacterium
GTTTTGGTCAAGAAGAGATTCGTTCCATTGTGTCGAATTGCCAAGAGTTGCGGCAGACACTCTCATTTTGAGAAACACGCTTGAAAAACGCTGTTACGAAAAAATAACAAATTACCCACATATCGCCCCGCTGGGGCTGAGGATTGGGGAAGATACATGCTGCTATACACATATCGCCCCAAAATCAACGGTATGAATGCCTTATGGCATTCACCGGGGGCTGAAGATTGAAAGGAACATGTTGCTGTAAACATTACGCGCCGAACGTGCGATGAATCGCACTACTACAAACGGAATCCTGCCCTTGCCTGCAATCTAATTTCTCCTTGCCTTCTAATCTCAGACCTGCTATCATACCCCTATGCCACAACTCAACCTCAAACCGAATCACAAAGCAATCCGAGACTACTACACGACACTGCAGCAATACGAACAACACGACATCACACACGAAGGCGCGGTCAGCTCACCCGTTGATACACTTCTCCACGTCTGCGCAAAGCAGGTCAACGCCACGCTCGTCCCGCAATACCAGATGCGCGCGCCAACCGGAAATCATATCGTCATTGATGGCGTGGTCCTCGACGAGTACGGACTCCCCTTCGCCTATTGGGAAGCAAAAGACACAGACGACGACCTTCTCAAAGCAGTCGAAGACAAACGCGCCGCAGGTTACCCGCTCGACAATACCCTCTTCCAAAACCCACAGCGCGCTATCCTCTATCAGAACGGAGGGGTAGCATTAGACCTTGACATCACCGAACCGGCGCGTCTGATTGCAGTACTCGAATACCTGTTCACGTATACACCGCCCGCGCTGGATAACTGGCAGACTGCAGTCTCCGATTTCAGAGAACATGTGCCGGACCTCGCAAATAAACTCAAAGAACTCATTGAGCAACGGCACGAAACGGATCCAGCGTTCAAGAAAGCGTTTGCGGATTTTTACGAGACGTGTTGCACCTCCATTAACCCTGAGCTTTCACAGAATGCAGTTGAGGAGATGCTCGTTCAGCATGTCCTCACGGAACGCATTTTTCGCACGGTTTTCAATAGATCGGATTTTACCAGTCGCAACATCATTGCGATTGAAATTGAGAAAGTTAGTGCTGCGCTCATGCGGCATGCAATGAGTCGGGACGTGTTTCTCGAACCTCTGGATCGGTTCTATATTGCCATTGAACAGGCAGCGACGCTTTGCCGAGATTTCTCCCAAAAACAGCACTTCCTCAATAGGTTTTACGAGAAATTCTTTCAGGGGTTCTCTGAAGATGTGGCGGATACACACGACATCGTCTATACACCACAACCGATTGTTGATTTCATGGTAAACAGCGTTGAACATATCCTCAAGACCGAGTTTGACCGGTCCTTGTCTGACAGCGGTGTGCATATTATTGATCCCTTCGTGGGGACGGGCAACTTTATCGTCCGGCTTATGCAAGACATCCAAGGCACGGCGTTGGAGGCGAAATACCGTCACGAGCTCCACTGCAACGAGGTGATGCTCCTACCCTATTACATCGCCAGCCTGAACATCGAGCAAGAATTCTTTCAGCGCACAGGGACGTATCTGCCGTTTGAGGGAATCGCCCTTGCGGATACATTTGAATTGCTTGAGCAGCAGCAAGGTGAACTCTTTACGCGTGAAAACACAGAACGTGTGAAAAAACAAAAAGCAGCGGATATGTTCGTCGTCATAGGGAATCCGCCTTATAACATGGGGCAGGTAAATGAGAACGATAACAACAAAAATCGAAAGTATGAGACGATGGACACGCTGTTGCGAGAGACGTATTCGCGAGACTCAAAGGCAACGAGCAAAAAAGCCCTCTCGGATCCGTATGTGAAAGCGATATTGTGGGCATCAAAGCGAATTGGAGAGGAAGGGGTTGTTGCATTCGTGACGAACAACAGTTTTCTTGATGGTATCGCGTTTGATGGGATGCGGAAACACCTCACACAGGATTTCACCAAGATATATCACATTGATCTGAAAGGAAATGCGCGTACCTCTGGTGAACGTCGCCGAAAAGAAGGCGGTAACGTTTTTGACGACCAGATTCGGGTGGGGGTTGGAATTAGTTTCTTCATCAAGAAGGCAAAAACAACATCTGAATCTGCTCAGGTATGGATCTATTCTGTTGACGATTATCTGAAAGCACGTGAGAAGCAGAAACTTTTGAGCGATTTTGGAACTTATACAAATGTTCCGATGAAACAGGCAACGATTGACGCAAAATATACATGGCTGACGGAAGGTCTCCACGCTGAATTCGATACTTTTATCCCAATGGGAACTAAGGAAGCGAAGGCGGTAAAAGGGACAGCAGTGGATGTGATCTTTAAGGCCTATAGTCGAGGTATTAACACAAGCCGTGACGGATGGGTTTACAACTTCAAGCGAAGCAGGCTTGATACAAACGTTCAACAGATGAGCCAAACCTATAAGGCAGAAGTTGCACGATGGGCCCAACGGACAAATCGGGATGCAAATCTTGACGATTTTGTTCTGTCTGATCACACAAAAATTAGTTGGAGCGAAGCACTAAAACGGAATTTGCAAAGGGGAAAAATCGCTGATTTTACCAAAGAAAACGTTAGGACATCCCTCTATCGACCCTTTACCAAATCATATTTTTATTTTGACCGAACGCTGATTGAACGTGTTTATGTTTTTCCATCTATCTTCCCTACATTGGAAACAGAAACGGAAAATAGGGTAATTTGCCTCACGGCTCTTGGAAGTAAAAAGTCGTTTCATTGTTTGATGACAAAGCATCTAATAGATGTTCATCTTACTGGCGATTCTCAGTGCTTCCCGTTCTATACCTACAACGAAGACGGCACAAACCGACAAGAAAACATCACCGATTGGGCGTTAACGGAGTTCCGAACCCACTACCGAGATGACACTATCTCCAAATGGGACATCTTCCACTATACCTACGGACTCTTGCACCACCCCACCTATCGCGAGAAATACGAGAAGAACCTCAAGCGTGACCTCCCGCATATTCCTTTCGCTGAAGACTTCTGGGGATTTGCCAACGCAGGCGCAGCGTTAGCAGACCTCCATGTTAACTATGAGTCCGCTCCAAAATATGATCAATTGCGGCAGCATGAAACTCCCGGCGTGCCGGTCAATTGGAACGTGGAGAAAATGAAGCTCTCCAAAGACAAAATGCAGTTGATATACAACGATTTCTTGACGCTGGACGGTATTCCTGCGGAGGTTTATGATTATAGGTTAGGCACTCGGTCTGCCTTGGAATGGGTGGTGGATCAATACCGCGTAAAAGTAGACAGGCGGAGTGGGATTGAAAACAACCCGAACCGTGAGACGGAGCCGCGGTATATTGTGGATTTGATTGGGCGTGTTACCACTGTGAGTCTGCGGACGGTGGAGATTGTGGGGAATTTGCCTATGTTGTAAGGAGGTTTTCTTGTGGGAAAGGTGTTTCTATGAGTTCTTACCATTACCCGTTAGATAATCAATTAATCTCTGTAACAAACGTTTGTGTCGTTCCTCTGAAATACTACCAAGCATACCACGCACCAATTGACGCGGGATCACGCCGAGGAAACTCAGCCGAATCAGAGATTCCGAATGTAAACCACTTGATACGAAATCAGCATCAGCGGGTGAGATAATATCATCAAGCCCTTGAATGTAGTGACTCAACCTCGTGCTTACGCCACAAACAAGAAGATCTCGGTAAGGTAGTGGCATTTCGCGTAGAACAATTGCAGGTCTATACTTTAATTCCTCATCGGCTTGAAACAAAGGAGCAAGGATAACATCACTTTCCTTCATAATCGGGATTCACCCACTTAAGCATATCTGTTGTGTACTCCGGTTCGTCTTCTTCGTACGCTCGCGCAAGCATCTGCATGGAGAAACGGTGCCAAGCCTCTCGTTCCGCTGACTCCTGGTCCGACTCATATTTTTCAATGAGAGCCTCCATAACCTCCATCAATGAAGCCAAAGGGTGATTTTCACGTTTATCGACAAGCGTTCCTAAATCATCTCTCAAAGCTGAAAGTCGATGATAATCGCTCTCTGTATGCGGAACAAATATAACAGAAGCGAGTTGGGGCCATATATCTTGAGCGGTCTGTATTTCAGTCAGCATACTAACTCCTTATTTATCCTTAGGAATTCGTAGTTTAAGTATAACACATACTTCCTGAAAAAGCATGCCTTTTATCAGAGGCGTATTGTGAAGTTATTACTAACCGCTATCTACAATCCTGTAAATCCTGATTCAGACAACAGTATGCCCTATGGCGACCAGAGGACGTACGTCGGCATATCGAACAGCGTGCCAATCAATGCCCAACCGCCTACGAACACATAATCCCCCATCACCAGCCCTAAAAAGAATGGGATTGCGCGTTGGTGTGCGCGTAAGCCGAAAATAGTGACAATAATGAACTTTATCATCCAACCGAGATAGACGGAGAACCAGAAGTCTGCGAGACCTCCCCACGTTGCGGCAGTCATCACATATCCGATTGGATGGAAGGGCCACCACATAAATTTGTGGCGCAAAAAATAGAGAATCCACGTCATCCCCGCACCGATGCCCATAGATTGCGTGCCGTCCCAGTTCGGACCGCTCGGATTGTTAAGCCACCGTTCTAAACGTCTCCCGAATACCTCCTCCCCGATACCGACGATGTAGCCGTGTACAGCGAACGCACCTGTCTCATACAGGAGATAGAGGAACGCCCAAAACGATGCGAGTGTACCAACGATGATTGAGAACATCATCACCCAGACGAGTTTTCGACTGTTTATACCCGCCCGTTCAGCAAGTTTGAATCCCTCTAATTGGTTCGGCATCGGATGCGAAACATTGAGTCGGTTGAGCCAGTAGTAGAAGGAGATGATTGTGAGATTACCCGTCCCGACAAAGCGTGCGCCGAAGGTGACGACCATCAGCCGTGCTGGATCGAGGGCGAGGATCTCGTGTGACGGAGGACCGAATTCGGCACGGACACGCGTAACACCAAGTGCCATCACGGTGAAAATGACAATAAAACCGAACACACCGCCTAAAGACATGCCAGCCTTCACCGAAAATAGCGTGAGTCCGACGCTCCCCAGGATTAACCCGAGGACAGCAACGCGGTAGGGCATCGGTTCGTTTGAATCGTCATACGCTTTTTTTGCCATAAAGCAATTCTTGATGACATCAAGAAGGTGTCTCCGAGTCCCCCACAACGCCAGAGCACCAACAGCAAGCCATGCCCCACCCGCTCGTTCCGCAAAATAGAGTTCACCTTCCCCCATCATTCCAGTGCGGACAATCCGTTCCGCTTTGCCAAACAGATAGAAGAACCACGCTGACATTGAGATGTCCAGCGGCACGAAGAAGGTTAGCCCTATAATAAAAGGGAAGATAGATAAAGGTAGCCATCCGACAGCGTTCCACGGTTTGTCCGTGAATAGATGTTGGATAGAATAGGAACTGAGTTGAATGGCGGGGACTTGCGGAAATAGATAGCTTAATCCTACGAGAATTTCGATACCAGCTGCAACCGAAAAGCCTATCCACATCGTGCCGTTTCTGTAAAAACTTTTCCGTCCTTGTGCCATCTGCAGCGGTAGTTGGATTATCGGATACGCCAACTTTTCACGTTCCGTCCACTGCACGCGGATGATGCTGTTGAGGCATATCAGTGTGAACCAGACGAGTGTGACGAACCCTGTCCAGACCAGGATCGGCATCATCCAGCCGTGTAGATGTTTCGGGAGATAAAAGCTCAAACCCCCTTTAAAGTAGGCATCCAGCGCGGTGTCCTCGGGAACGAACCACGTTGGAATGTAACGCCAGAAGAGGTGCGCCCATTCGTTTTCGATAGTGGCGAACCGGAACGGATGCGCGAGGGTGCCAATCAGGAAGGTCATCATCGAGTGACCGCCAATCGTGGAGACCATAACGACCATGATATAGATAACGAGGAGTTCCTGTGTGGTCAGTGCTGTGCGGGGTGAGAGTTTTTTCCAAGCGAGGTTAAAGCCGATAACGGCGAAAAGCGTGAAAACGGCGTTGAAGAAGAGCGATACGAAGTTAAGAAGGAATTGCGGCTGAATCATCTCAGCCGCGTAAGCAAGCCAATAGGCGTTCCCAATAATGAGGACTGTCCCGATAAGGAGAGCGCGGAAGGTGATTCCAGATGTAAAGGAACTGTTAGAATTTGGCATGCTTTAGTAGCGGTCAGCGGTCAGCGGTTAGCAGTCAGGTGAAGAGATATGTGGTTAAATCCCATACCTCTTGTGTTTCTGATAGCCGATAGCTGACTGCTGATAACTTTTCTATTTTTTCAGAGAACCCCACGTGAGCGCGAGTTTGCCTGACGGTTCAACATCTAATATTTCATCGTCAAAGATGAGGTCGCCGTAGGCGAGTCCATCCCATGCACCACCGGAGGTCCATCCGATCTGATGTTCGCGTCCGCCGCCTTCACAATCATTCGCGTGGAAACTGAGTCCGATCAGTAATCCATCTTCCGCTTTGAACTTGTCCCCCTGTCCAGGGTTTGCGAACTGCGGATTGCCGCGCGGTTTCGTCGGATCAATTGCGACTTCATAGATGTAGTCGTTGCCGTTTTTAATCAGGACCCACTCCGTGTTTTCCTTGGACGCTGCGGCGGATAAATCTTTGCCGTTTGCACCGAGTGTCCACTGAACGAGCGTATCCCGGACCATACCGTTTTCAAAATCAAACATAAATTCGACGCTGTCATCTTCCCACCATCTGGCGCCAGGAGGATTAACGTCTTGGAGTTCGTCATCTGTGATTTCAACAGCGAAAAAGATACGGGTCGGCTCTTTGGCGGTCCATGCCACCCTACCTTGTCCGGTGAAGTCCTTGGCTTTCGGAACACCATCGCCAACGTCTTTCAGTTCATCAAAGGCGACAATTTCGGCGCGTTCCCACTCGCTGAGATCGCCGTCTATTTTGAGGTTCGTAATCTGTTTTGCGATGTATTCTTTATCGCGTTTTGCGTCAGCGATAAATTGTGTTGCAACGAATATCAGGCACAGTGCTGTTACGATTCCGACTGCCATCTTAGCAGATGTGAGGAACTTCATAAATTTCTTCATTGAAATGCTCCTTTGTGCTTTAATTATACAGGACGTATGCAGTTTCGGCTGTAGCCCTATCTGTTAGATTGAGAGATACTAAAAAACGAAAAGGATACGAACACAAACTGAAAGTTTGTGCTACAAAAAAGCGGCGTGCATAAGTCCTAAGGGTTTCGGGTTCGGTGATGAATCTGTTTAAGAATTCCATATTGTTCAAGACGCACCTGTACAAGTTCATAGGATTTCGGACTTAAGTCAATGCCGATCCATCGGCGTTGTAGGCCTTCCGCAGCGACGCATGTGGTAGCACATCCACAGAAGGGGTCGAGTACCATATCACCCGGATTGCTACTCGCTCGGATAATTCGCGCTAAGAGTGCCAGCGGTTTCTGCGTTGGATACCCAACCCGTTCTTTATTCTTTGCCGTCAAGTTGGGAATGTCTATCCAGATATTGTTGAGAGTTTTGCCTTTCTGTTCGTCAAGATACCGCTTATATCGAGGGACGTTTCCGGGACGTATTTGCACGATACGTCCTGCTTTGATTTCTTTGCGCATGCGTTTTTTTGTCCATCGCCACGTTCTGGTGACTCCCATGATCTCGTAAGTCAGATGGGAATCGGGATCTTGGGTCTGAGCGGTTAGGGAGGTATACGAGACAAGCCGTCCGGTATCGGGTTCGACGTAACAATATTGTTTCTTGGTTTTTTCGTCAAGGTTCGCCATATCGTAAGGGATTGTGACAGCCTCTGGGTTCCAAATGAACACGTTGGTTTTTGAGTATCGGAAGATGGTGTCTGAGTCTCGTGCGAGCCCCTTTTTGAGATTCCCTTTACTCGTTACAGCCCGTTGCCAAATAATCTCATTTCTAAAGTTATCTTTCCCGAAAATGCTGTCCATTACCATTTTGAGGTAGTGGCTGGCCTTATCATCGCAGTGTAGATAGAGAGTACCTGTCGGTTTCAGGATTCGGTGCATCTCAAGCATTCGGATGCTCATCATGATGAGATAGGCTTTCATAGCCTTTCCGTGACTGAACTCGGCGGCACTGATGATATGATAAAGTTGAGGTTCCTTTTCTGTGAGTTCACCGTGGGATGCGCTATCTAAATCGTCGAGTGTCCAAGAATCTTTGAAACCCGTACCTGCGGCTTCGCTGCTAATCGGTGCTGCAAAGGTCCGATTAGAGTTGAAAGGCGGGTCAAGATAGATGAGGTCTATCGAGTCCGCGTCAAGACGGCGTAAGACCTGGAGATTGTCGTTTTCAAAGATGGTTCGATTCTCAACATTCATAAGGTAGTAGGCACACTCCGTTGTGCCGTAACAGGTAGAAAGAAATGGGAAAGAGGGCGCACTTACGAAAGGCGCGCCCATAGGATACGTAACCTCTTATCGACGTGCTTTGATGTCGCCCCATGTCACGGCGAGCTTTCCGTTCGGTTCGACTGCGAGACCTGTATCGGACTTGAAGTTCTGGTTAACTTCGGCTTCGTCAAGAACTCGATCGTAGACGCTGAATTCGTCGATGATGCCGGTGAACATACCGAATTCGCCATCAGCTCTACCGTCTAAACCGATAAACAAAAAGAGGGTTGCCCAGTCGTCTTCGGGGAATTGGGCGAGGTTAAGTACACCTTTGGAGGTCTCTTTGCCGTCAACGAAGTATTGGACGCTGCTATCCTCCGGTGTCCCCGCAACAGCGATATGGTGCCATGCGTTGTCGGCGATATTTTCGGTGTCTTCAACATTGCCGACCCAGCCGGTGTCAACATTTAGAACGCCATTGCGAACCCATAGCGTTTTGGGACCCTTATCATCGGTGCCGGGTCCGCCCGTTTTGGCGAAGATGACACCGGGACCGGAACTGTCGGTTTTTATCCATGCCGACCATGTGAAATCGGCGTTGAAGTCAAAATCCTCTGGGCTGTCGATTTCGACGAAGTTGTCTTCAAGTCCGTCGAATTCCAAGGCATCGCCGATTTTACCAGCGACCTTTTTCAGATTCCCGTTGATGGTACCGTTGTAGTTACCGGTGCCGTCCTTAACGGTCTTTCCGGCAATATTGTTTGCATCGAAACTCCAGTAACTGACCAGCCCGTCTTCAACGATTTGGGCGATAGCGTTGGTTGCGATTAGCGTAATAGCGATAATGAAAATTATCAAATTAGCCTTTTGTAGCACAATCTTTTCTCCTTTGATTTTTGTGGGCACGCCTTGCGGCACGCCCGGTTGATATATCCCGATCGTTCTTTTGGGATAGGAGGTTTTAATAACTTGCTTTGAGCGCGCCCCAGACTGTTGGCAGTTTACCAGTGGCTTGGACAGGGAGAACCTCGTCAGGTGTACACTCATCAGCGGTTTCGCAGATTGCCCAATTGTCAAAGGAGACAATGGTTAGAGCGGGTGCTCCCCTGCTTGAGCCACCGTTAAGTCCAACTTGACCGCTTTCGGGTCTGACGTTCCCGAAGTCGAGTTTACTTTCGAGCAGCCAATCTTTGGGTTCGTCTTTACCATCTTCCCAGATTTTACCCGTGAACCCGTCGTCAGATATTTCGGCTTTCATCCAGTACCATTTGCCGAGTTCTACCTCTCCAAAGGGAGGTTCGGTATCATTCTGTTTCCATGCGAGATGGTCGTTGAGGAACTCCATATTGTTGAGGAAGTGATGAATCAGAAAGGCATAACCAGAGGCATCACCCGGATCGAGGCGGAATCCGAGTCCACACCGGGCGAGGTCGCCATCACCCCAGTCATCGACACGGATCATGACCAAACCCGTATGCGGTTCTGGGAAACCGCCGTCTAAGACGAGGTAGGTGTGATCACCTGGGGATTCATCGGTTTGGCTAATAACGCCGCCCTTCTCTACCCAGTCGCCTTCGTGGTTTTTGAATTCATACTTTCCATCAATCTTTCCATCTTCAAAATCGTCAAGGTATAGCACTTCAGCCGAGCTGCTGACACCGTATGCGAAAATGACAGCAGAAAGCAGCATGAAGAGGAAATATTTGTGGAAAGATTGATTGATAACGATGCGCATTTGAAGGTACTCCTTGAAATCTATTTATTTGTTAGTGTTATGCGTTGGTGCGGGACTTATGGTGTTGCGCGGCGTTTACCGCCGTCCATATAGAGCGCGCTCCCAAACATATAGGAACAGGCTTCGGAGGCTAAGAACGTTACGACATTCCCAATCTCTTCAGGCTCTGCGATACGACCTGCGGGGAGTTCTTGTCCAAGTTCTCGCAGCAGTTCTTCAACATCACGGCCTTCTCGTTCCGCTCTGACCTGTTGTTGGGTGCGGGCGCGACCGGTGTTTGTCAACCCCGGACAGATGGTGTTTACCAAAATCCCATCTCCCGCAACGGCATCAGAGAGTGCGCGTGTGATGTTTAGAATCGTGATATTCGCTGCGCCTGTGGGTATGTTCCCGCGGGTCGGACTTGTGCCTGCTGAACCTGCGATATTGATAATCCGTCCCCATTGATTTTCCCGCATATACGGGATAACTAATTGCGACATACGCAGGTAACTATAGGTTTTCAATGCGAGTGCTTCATCAATAAGTTCCGGCGGCAGTGCCAAAATATCGGCGTTCCGAGCCGCGCCAACATTGTTGACAAGGATATCAACACCGCCAAACTGATTGATTGTCTCTTGCACCACTTTCACGCAACTTGCTTGTGTGGTTAAATCGACAGCAACAGCGTGTCCTTTATGTCCAGTCGCGTTAAGCTCTGTGAGGGTTTGATTGAGTACATCTTGTGTTCGGGCAGCAATACAGACGTGAACACCCTCCCGTGCAAGTGTGAGTGCAGACTGCCGACCAATGCCTCGGCTACCGCCTGTAACAATAGCACGTTTTCCGCGCAATCCTAAGTCCATGTATCATGCGTCCTTTGCACTGTGTTTGGTTTTTACAACTATTGACCTGCTTTTAACGCTCCCCATTTAACAGCGAGTTTGTCGCGTGCTTCGACTGCGAGACTTGAACCGTCTTTATCATAGATCTCCACGTCGTCAATAAGCGTTTGCGATCTCCACTCGCGGATGCCGAATCCACCTTTGGGGTAAGGGACTTTACCGTATTCGGCAACCTGTTTGCCATCAAGTAGGACTGTTAGTTTTTTATCTGCTACAGTGACCGAGAGTTCGTGCCACTCGTTGAGTTCGATATCGATGTCTGGGTCAGCGACGATGGGCCAACCGGCGGCACCGCGTTCAAAGACGTTGAGAACATTTTCTCGCGGGGCACCGCAACACAGCCGTTTCCGTGCCGGTTCAACGAGCATATATTCGGTTACGGACTGTGCGCGCACAATCAGACCAATTGCAGCAAATTCTGCTGTCTCACCGATGATGTTGAATTTTGCCCGCATTGTGTAGTCCGTCAAATCCTCAAAGCCTTCAAGAAAGAGAGCATCGGCGTTTGTCTGATCATTCCGTGTGTCAAAGACGAGGACGGTATTATCAGGATTGCCGGGTTCTTTCTCAATTGTGATTGCTGGCACATCGGGCCATTCAAGTTCGGAATCCCCCTCAAAATCGTCAAAGACAAGTGTTTCTGCCGTTGCGCTTTGAAATAATAGGAGAGTGGCAGCAACACTCATAAAACATAATTTTAGAATTCTCACCTTAAAATCCTCCTAATAGATTGGAACGTACGCAGTAAAGACTGGTAGGTGCGGTTTGAATGCACGTCGCATTTGAGCGAGTACGCCGCAAAACCGCACCTGATCTTATGGTGATAAGAGACTTTGTTATCCCAAAATAGATGTTCGGTTCAGTCGTGCGTTTGACAGATAGCTATTGGGCGGATTTGAGTGATCCCCAAGTTGTCGCTATTTTTCCTGCGGCATCAACGGCTAATGCACCTTCGATACCTTCGCCGAGTTTGGTAACATCATCATCGGTGAGTGTCACATTGAAGACAACCACTTCATCAATGATGCCGTTCCATTGACAACGCTTGCCGCAGCCGGGATCTGCACCGATGTATACCTCTTCGGGAGATGCCCACGGCGGTCCTTTTGCGTCTTCGGAGTTCTGCAGTTTTCCGTTAACATAGACGTGGAGTTGGGATCCGTCCCACGTGCCGACAAGGTGTACCCACTCTTTGGCGGGAAGTTCATCGCCGAGGACTTCAAGTTTTCCACCGCCGTTCGCTGCCCGGATGTGAAACGCTGCCATTGTGCTATTTTCACCATTTTCGTGTGCCCCCGTTCCGAGTAAGAACTGAGATCATGTGGAGCAGCCAAGTCCCTTCCATATCACACA
Source organism: Candidatus Poribacteria bacterium (assembly GCA_009845505.1). Classification (GTDB taxonomy): domain Bacteria; phylum Poribacteria; class WGA-4E; order WGA-4E; family WGA-3G; genus WGA-3G. The sequence continues at coordinate 12,376 of VXZL01000362.1, forward strand.
TTTGCCCGTCGGATCTTCTGCTGCGTAGACCCAAGAATGGATTGAAAAACCTTTGGACTCCGTGAAATCCAAGGCAGCTAATGTTTTTTCTTCACCCTTGGTACCGAGTTTGACCCAAGTGTCCTGACCGTTAAACTCTAAACCACCGCCGAATTTGCCTTTCGCCCATTTCAGGTCGCCAACAAATTCGCCGTCTGTCCCGTTACCCGAAAGGTCTTCTACAACTTTACCTTTGCCTTCTTCAAAGGTCCACATCCCTGCAATGTCATTTTCATCAAAAGCCGCGTTACTTGCAATTACCATCGCGAAACTGATAGCAATGACAGCAATTGCAGTGAGTGTCCAATTCAGATAGCGTTTTGCTAAAAACATATTCATTTCCTCTTTAGAGAAGCAACTTATCAACGGCTTCTGCTTATTTTTTCAGACTACCCCATGTGGCAGCCAGTTTCCGTTTCGGATCCACAGCGAGGGTTGGCTCCAAACCTTCTTCCATAACGGCTTGAATGTCATCTTCACTGAGAACAGTGTTGAAGATAATAAACTCGTCTAACAATCCTTCCCACTGCCTGCTCTGACCCCAGTCCCCGATCTGGGCGGGATCGAGAATACCGGGATTTCCACCCCAATCGTTTTCAATATCGAGCTCACCATTAATGTAGAAACGGATCTTCTTTTCCGGCGCACTGTAGGCGGTTGCGATGTGGACCCACTTATCCATCTGATCGCCTGCCAACATGTAGTTCGCGAAGGTATCGTTTCCACCCGGATTGCTGTGAATAGAGAACTCTACTTTGTTATTCGGGTGCATCTGGTAGTGGATGTCCCCAACTTTCCAACCGTTGACGTTGAAAAAGACACGCCACTGTGCTTCGCGTCCCGTGGATTTGACCCAATGTGTGAAGGTGATTTCCTCAAATTCGCCAATCCGTTTCGGAATCGCGACCCACTCGTTTTTGCCGTTCAATTCAATCGCTTCACCGATTTTGCCAGCAACGAATGTGCCACCTTTTACTTCTCCATCAAATCCGTTTCCTGAGAAGTCTTCGGCATTGCCATCGAACAGCCATGCTGCGGCAACCATGTCTTCGGTGATCTCAGCTGAACTCGTTAGACTCATGCCCAACATGAGCAGGACGCTGAGGGTAACTGTGATAATTCTTGCGTTTGACAAAGTAATCTCCTATATGTTGCCAAGAGTGACGGTAACTTGTGATTGTATGACGCTTGGACAATGCGTTTCGCTTTCTATTCTATTTTGACGAATTATAATAGAAAAGGTGTAGAAACACGAAAATTTTTTGAGACAAAAACGTTGGACATATCAGTTAAACGAATCTGTCTTTGTGGGGACTGGCTTCCCATTGTGCACGCCATGTTTGCCACAACGTTGGGCATTGCCTACTTTCACGCGCACGGGCAGGACACGCAATCGCTGCGTGCCAGAGTTCGTTGAGTGAGGTGCCAGTCCGGCTGAATCGAAAATCTGTAGACCAGCGAATGGTATTGCTTTGATTTACCAACGACCGATGGAAGACGAGATTGTTGAAGACGAGGAGATCCCCTTTCTGCATCTCTAAGGTAGCGATCTCCGAATCGGATGCAGTCGGAGGGAGAACAGGAACGGCAAACGCCTCGCCGGGCACGCGGTGATAGGTTTGCAAACCTGACTTGTGGCTTCCCGGTAGGAATTGCAACGGACCGTTCGCTACTTTGACGTTCACTAACGGTAGCCATACAGTGAGGTGCGTATCGTTTTCGGTATGGGGCATGTACGCGCTGTCTTGGTGCCACGGGAGTGTTGTGAGTTTCTCGTTTGGGAGTTTCGGACGCACCCAAAAGTCGCCGTTGAATTGAATATCGCTTCCGATAAGCGTTTCTAATACATCCAGCACCTTCGGATGGGTTATCAAGTCAAAGAGTGCCTCACTAAAGACGAGCGTGTGCCAACCAAAAACCTCATTTTCTCTACCGCATGCCTTTAAAATAGCGTACCAACGGCGTTCAAAAGACATCTCTTTGTAAGTGTCAGAGATTGCTCCTTCGTTGTAGAGTTCAGTGGCGCGCTTATCAACGGCTTCAGAAATGACAGCAATCAGCGGGGCAAGATCTACCTCGGAGAGTGCTGATTTCACAACAAGGTAACCCTGTTCCGTAAATTTTTCAGAATTTGTTGTTTCCATCGTTTTTTAGCGACGTGCTTTGATTGCTCCCCAGGCAGTCGTTAGTTTTCGTCCGGGTTTTACGGGAAGCGGATCCATAGATGCCTCGACCGGAATTGCTTCGCTCCAGAATGCTACCTCGTCAACAGCACCACCAAAATGGTTCTGACCGTTACGGCTGCCGATAGTGAACGGCAATCCTTCGGTGATGTGGACAGCATCCGCACCCGGCATCTCTCCCTCCAGTTTTCCGTCAACGTACGCCTTGACAGATTTACCGTCATAAGAGCCGAAGATGTGGTACCACTGTCCAATTTCCATTTTAACGTTGCCGACACAACAGACGAGATTGTTTCCCGGACCGGTGGAGACCTCAAAGGAGAGCGTGCCATCGGGTTCAATGAAAAATTCGTAGCTCCAGTTGAGGTGGATGCCTTTTTCAGCAACCGCTACCCACGGTCCCAGTTTCAACGGTTGAATCCACGCCGACAGAGACAACGCTTCAAGTTCAGAAATTGCTGGTGCATCCGGAATCTCGACGTAATCAGTGCTACCGTTGAACTCCAACGCTTCACCGAATTTTCCGGCTATTACCTTTGGATTCCCTTGGATGATCCCGTCGTGACCGTTGCCAGTCAGGTCATCCACACCATCTGCCTCGTCGAATGACCAATAGCCGACCAATTCCGCATTTACTGTGGCGTGAACAATACCAAACAAACAGAGTGTCAGACACGTAATTCTTAAAAGAGACATGGTTGTACCTCCGTCTGAACGAGTGGATGGCGAGGTATAAAAACCCCGCCTTACGGTAAAGAGGAGACAGGTTGCGATGAAAAACGGCCGTCCGTTATAGCTTGGCTCTCAGTGAATCCATCAGTCCATCTGGTGGGTCAAAAGGAAGTTCAATCACCTCGTTTGTGATACCGCTGTAGTAGATGCCAAGGAGGAGGTTGAACTCAGCGAGGGATTGCTTAAGGTGTGTCGGATGCACCTTACTCTCATCGTCCAGCCAATCGAAAACCGCCTCAGTGAGGTTGCCTTGTGCGACGACATCTTGTTCCCCGTAGCTGAGCGGACCGCCTTCGTAGCCACCCTCTGGCGTTGAGCGTTCCCAACTGCTAAACCGCCAATGCACAAAACCTTTCGTTCCAACGACAAAAACGCGTTTATGGAAAAAGACGACGGGATCATCGGATGCTGTTGGGGCAATTGCTGTCCCGAATGCCACGGAAATATGAAGTCCGTTCTCGTATTGGACGCGTGCGCTGGCGTATTGTGGAGAGGGTTGCGCCGAATCCAACTGTTCGGCACCCGAAATTTGCCCAAGCACTCGCGTTGGACGCGAGTTGTCGATGTAGGAAGAGACGAGTTGTAGCACGTGTGGCCCCTGGTCAACAGGCGTACTGCGTGCGCTGGCATCGATAAGCTTAATATCGCCGATTCTACCTTCTGCGACATCTCGCTTCAGTTCCAAATTTTGCGGGTGGAAGTTAAGCTGCGTGTTGACGACGAACTTGGTGTTTGTCTCTTCTGCCAGCCCTGCGATCTGTTTCCAGTCTTCGCTTTCAACGGCAATCGGTTTTTCAACGATGGCTGCTGGGACTCCGGCATCCGAGGCTTGTTTCATCAACGGATACCGAATCCGTTCGTTGCTACCCCGCAGCACGGGTGCTGTGACGATATGAAGAACATCGGGTTTCTCCTTTTCGAGCATCTCATCCAGATCGGTGTAGCGGGAAGAAATACCGAAGTCATCTCCGAATGTGTTCAAGAGTTCGGTATTCATATCGCAGATAGCAGCGAGTTTCCCGTTTTGGACGAAGCGATAGGCGTCTGCGTGTGCCCGGGCGCGTCCGCCGCACCCTAACATCGCGGTTTTATACATAGAGATATCTCCTTTGTTATATTCTGATTTGAAGCGAAATAAACGGTATTGATGGTAGAAGGTATAAGAGAGGTGTGGGCGGAAGCACAATTTAGTTGCCATTTTCACTTAGGGCTTGCGTGAAATCTTCCGGAGTTTCCACCTGCATTGCGGCGCGAAACAGCTGCCTGAGACGTTGCAGATCATCAATCGATGCCAAATCAGACTTAAAAGTTTGTGCCCCTTCGGGTTGTAATCGAAAGGCAAGTGTTTCAAGAATGTTCTCACGGATGGTTTCTTGAGCACCTTGTTGGATTCCTTGTTGGATTCCTTGTTGGTGTGCTTCTTCTGCCAAGTACTCAACAATAGGTGGTCGTTGCATGGTTTCCTCCGAAATGATATTCAAAATCGTTTGCGGGTCGTAAACTAAGTTTCCCAAAACAGCCAGACTTGCAAGATATTCCGATTTTTTCGGAGTGTCGATGCTGTCCGCTGTCTGGACACAGCGGCGGAGCCATTGTTCCGCATCTGCATCCTCTGGAGGTTTCATAAGCGGAGTGAACGGTATCAGTCCCACAGGTTTTAAATCAAGAATCGCTTGTCCATCCATCTCGATCAACCGAAAAACCTGATATTCAATAGAAATGTTACGTCGTTCCAGATTTTGCACAAATTTTCCCGGATCGTTATTACCGGCATCAGGACGAAGATAGATGACACTGGAATACACCGGTAACCCGTAAACTTCAATGGCTCTGATAATATAGCCTGCCATTCGAAGTGGCATCTCTGGATCATAACTATCGGTAGTCTGAAACTCGAAATGCACGAGTACCTCTCTGTTGTTGCGGAGTGCTTTGATGAGAATATCTGCTTGGTGCATTTCGATTGTAGGTTGCTCCGGTGTAATAATCTCCAGGACGGTCGTATTTTCGGATCCGAAGTTGAAGCAGAGGTCTACGAAGTCTTGAGGATTTGTTTCGACCTGTTTTTTGGAGGCGGTATCAAAACTTGCCATTCCGCTCCTTTCCCTGTTTTAGTGTGTCTTTTTTAAAAATTATAGCACACGTTTGGAACGCCTGTCAACTTCGTGATATGGCATGTAGGGTAGGCGCGTGACACGCCTACCTGAAGATTACAACTTCTCCCGAAGGATATCAATTAACCCGTCAGGCGGTTCAAATGGGAGATCAATAATCTCGTTTGTTACCCCGCTGTAGTAAATGCCGAGCAGCATGTTGAACTCCGCGAGAGATTGCTTGAGATGCGTCGGATGCACATTGTTTTCATCGTCCAGCCAATCGAAAACGGCATTTGTTAGATTGCCTTGTGCGACAACGTCCTGTTCACCGTAGTTGAGGGGACCGCTTTCGTAACCGCCTTCCGGCGTTGCGCGCTCCCAACTGCTGAACCGCCAATGTACGAACCCTTTTGTCCCGACGACAAAGACACGTTTGTGTGTGTGATTCCCCGCATCTGGCTCTTTCGGCACTTTTTGTCCGACCCCGGTCCCGAAGGCCAGGGAAACATGAAGACCGTTTTCATATAGGACATGCGCAGCAGCATGCATAGGGGAAGGCTGGGTGGAGTCCAAATCTTGGGCTCCAGAAACTTGTCCAAGCACCCGTACTGGACGGGAGTTATCAATATAAGAGGAAACAAGTTGCATCACATGCGGGGCTTGATCTACCGGCGTGCTGCGGGCACTGGCATCAATAAACTTGATGTCGCCAATTCTGCCTTCTGCCACATCTCGCTTTAATTCCAGATTTTTCGGGTGGAAGTTGAGTTGTGTATTAACGACGAATTTCGTTTTTGTTTCGTCTGCTAATCCTGCAAGCTGCTTCCAATCCTCACTTTCAACGGCAATCGGTTTTTCCACAATCGCCGCTGGTACACCGTGGTCGGATGCCTGTTTCATCAGTGAATACCGAATCCGTTCATTCGTGCCGCGTAGTACGGGTGCTGTGACGATGTGGAGGACATCGGGCTTCTCTTTTTCGAGCATCTCATCCAAGTCAGTGTAGCGTGCAGAGATACCGAAATCGTCTCCGAAACTGGTAAGCAATTCTTCATTCATATCGCAGATAGCAGCGAGTTTCCCATTTTGGACGAAGCGATAGGCGTCTGCGTGTGCCCGGGCGCGTCCGCCGCACCCTAACATCGCGGTTTTATACATAGAGATATCTCCTTTGTTATATTCTGATTTGAAGCGAAATAAACGGTATTGATGGTAGAAGGTATAAGAGAGGTGTGGGCGGAAGCACAATTTAGTTGCCATTTTCACTTAGGGCTTGCGTGAAATCTTCCGGAGTTTCCACCTGCATTGCGGCGCGAAACAGCTGCCTGAGACGTTGCAGATCATCAATCGATGCCAAATCAGACTTAAAAGTTTGTGCCCCTTCGGGTTGTAATCGAAAGGCAAGTGTTTCAAGAATGTTCTCACGGATGGTTTCTTGAGCACCTTGTTGGATTCCTTGTTGGATTCCTTGTTGGTGTGCTTCTTCTGCCAAGTACTCAACAATAGGTGGTCGTTGCATGGTTTCCTCCGAAATGATATTCAAAATCGTTTGCGGGTCGTAAACTAAGTTTCCCAAAACAGCCAGACTTGCAAGATATTCCGATTTTTTCGGAGTGTCGATGCTGTCCGCTGTCTGGACACAGCGGCGGAGCCATTGTTCCGCATCTGCATCCTCTGGAGGTTTCATAAGCGGAGTGAACGGTATCAGTCCCACAGGTTTTAAATCAAGAATCGCTTGTCCATCCATCTCGATCAACCGAAAAACCTGATATTCAATAGAAATGTTACGTCGTTCCAGATTTTGCACAAATTTTCCCGGATCGTTATTACCGGCATCAGGACGAAGATAGATGACACTGGAATACACCGGTAACCCGTAAACTTCAATGGCTCTGATAATATAGCCTGCCATTCGAAGTGGCATCTCTGGATCATAACTATCGGTAGTCTGAAACTCGAAATGCACGAGTACCTCTCTGTTGTTGCGGAGTGCTTTGATGAGAATATCTGCTTGGTGCATTTCGATTGTAGGTTGCTCCGGTGTAATAATCTCCAGGACGGTCGTATTTTCGGATCCGAAGTTGAAGCAGAGGTCTACGAAGTCTTGAGGATTTGTTTCGACCTGTTTTTTGGAGGCGGTATCAAAACTTGCCATTCCGCTCCTTTCCCTGTTTTAGTGTGTCTTTTTTAAAAATTATAGCACACGTTTGGAACGCCTGTCAACTTCGTGATATGGCATGTAGGGTAGGCGCGTGACACGCCTACCTGAAGATTACAACTTCTCCCGAAGGATATCAATTAACCCGTCAGGCGGTTCAAATGGGAGATCAATAATCTCGTTTGTTACCCCGCTGTAGTAAATGCCGAGCAGCATGTTGAACTCCGCGAGAGATTGCTTGAGATGCGTCGGATGCACATTGTTTTCATCGTCCAGCCAATCGAAAACGGCATTTGTTAGATTGCCTTGTGCGACAACGTCCTGTTCACCGTAGTTGAGGGGACCGCTTTCGTAACCGCCTTCTGGTGTTGCGCGTTCCCAGCTGCTGAATCGCCAATGCACAAACCCTTTTGTGCCAACGACAAAGACGCGTTTATGCGCGACAGTACTTTCACTATCAGATGCGAGTGTTCCCATACCTGTCCCGAAGGCGAGAGAGACGTGGAGACCGTTCGCATATAAAACCTGAGCGGCGGCATGCATCGGAGACGGTTGTGCTGAATCTAACTGTTCGGCACCAGAGATTTGTCCAAGTACACGTACCGGACGCGAGTTGTCGATGTAAGATGATACTAACTGAAGTACATGGGGGGCTTGGTCAACGGGGGTGCTGCGTGCGCTGGCATCGATAAACTTGATGTCGCCAATTCTACCTTCTGCGACATCTCGCTTCAATTCCAAGTTTTGCGGATGAAAGTTGAGCTGCGTGTTGACGACGAACTTCGTCTTTGTCTCTTCTGCCAATCCAGCAATCTGCTTCCAATCTTCGCTTTCAACGGCAATCGGTTTCTCAACAATCGCCGCTGGCACACCGTGATCGGATGCCTGTTTCATGATCGGATATCGAATCCGTTCACTCGTGCCGCGTAAGACGGGTGCTGTGACGATGTGAAGGACATCGGGTTTCTCTTTTTCGAGCATCTCATCCAAATCGGTATAACGCGAAGAGATGCCGAAATCTTCACCGAAACTCGTGAGCAATTCCTCATTCATATCACAAATTGCAGCGAGTTTCCCGCCTTTGACGAACCGATAGGCGTTTGCGTGCGCACGGGCGCGTCCACCACACCCCAACATCGCTGTTTTATACATAGAAGGTTCTCCTATAAATGTTTTATTTAAATTTTCAGTGAGGCTTACGTACTAAAAAACTGGTAGGTGCGGTTTCTAACCGCACCGATTCCCCATAAGTCCTATTCAAACCGGACTTACAATTTTTCTCTGAATGCATCCATTAATCCATCGGGAGGTTCAAACGGAAGTGCGATAATCTCATTTGTGAGTCCGCTCTGGTACATCCCTAAGATGATGTTAGACTCCACGAGCGACTGTTTGAGATGTGTCGGATGCACACTGTTCTCGTCGTCTAACCAATCAAAAATCGCTTCAGTAAAGTTCGCCTGCGCGATGACATCTTGTTCGCCATAGTTGAGCGGACCGCCCTCATAACCCCCGTCAAGCGTTGTGCGTTCCCAACTGCTGAACCGCCAGTGTACAAAGCCCTTTGTACCGACCACAAAAACGCGTTTGTGATCGTAGATACCCGGAGTATCGGATGCCTTTTGTGCTATCTCTGTTCCAAATGCGAGAGAGGCATGGAGGTCGTTCTCATACAAAACGTGCCCGATAACATGCGTTGGCGATGGATGCGTCGCAGCAGTCGGAGACGGGTGCGTAGCGGTTAAATGCTCCTTTCCAGAGATTTGCCCAAGCACCCGCACGGGAGGTGAGTTGTCAATATAGGACGACACCAACTGTAATATGTGTCCTCCCTGCTCAGCGGCTCTGCTCCGCGCACTGGCATCAATAAACTTAATTTCGCCGATCCGTCCTTCTGCGACATCTTTTTTCAGTTCCAAGTTTTTCGGATGGAAGTTGAGTTGTGTATTAACGACGAATTTCGTTTTTGTCTCTTCTGCTAATCTGGAAATTTGTTTCCAATCTTCGCCTTCAACAGCGACCGGTTTCTCAATAATTGCCGCTGGCACACCGTGATCGGATGCCTGTTTCATCAACGGATAGCGGAGCCGTTCATTAGTGTTCGGAGCCACCGGGCTTGTGACGATATGGAGGACATCGGGTTTCTCTTTTTCGAGCATGTCGTCAAGATCGGTGTAACGGGAAACGATACCGAATTCGTCTCCGAATGTGTTGAGCCGTTCTGCATCCATATCGCAGATAGCGGCGAGTTTGCCGTGCTTGACGAAGCGGTAAGCATCTGCGTGCTGACGGGCGCGGTTCCCGCACCCTAACATTGCGGTTTTGTACATGGGGATGTTCCTATTAGTGGTATCTGTCCTCAGTTTTGCCATTAGGTTATCAG
>VXZL01000167.1 GCA_009845505.1 Candidatus Poribacteria bacterium
GGTACTTGCACCCGAACACGAAACAGGCAAAACTGTATGTCTATAAAGGGGACCTGACAGCAGAGAATCTACACCGACCTGACGCGTATCTTGAGATTGTTGGTGAGAAAGGATACAATTGCTGGGATGCGCGTTATGAAATCCTACTCGGAAATCTGTTAGATCCACCTATGATTTCTAAAGAACTCCTCTTTGCACCTCTCGATGCCCTTCGCGCGAAACTTCACCAACCTGTTTCCCAAAGCGTCCAAGACAAGGAGGACATTTCCGAAGCACCCTACTCTCTCGGATCGGGTAAACTGGATCTCGCCAAAGAGGCGTTTTTCAAGCGCGGATTTTCTTACGCCAGACAAGAAGATGGATTTCACTATTGGAGACGGCAGGGAGTGGAGATTGGCAACACAGAGGTATCATTGTGGGAGCGCGAGGGTGGCGTGTGGATATGTGCCTCTACAGCGAATACGGGGCTGCCTACGGAGGCAACGCTCATCACAGATGTTTGGAAGGATACGGGTATCCTGCCGCCGCTCCCCGCGACGGGGCTGCCGATAGATGATAAGGTGCTTGCCGTTCGGGAAGGGACACTCAGTCCACTGGGAATAAAACGCCCTCGGCCGGTGTTAGAGAAGCCGACACCTCCAGAAAAGATTCATGAGACAGATGAAGCAATTAGCACTCAGGTGCAGCATGCTTTCGATAGAAACGTGCGCGTTCTTGGATTTATTTCCGATACAGCTCCAGAGGAAGATCCTGAAGTAGAATCGTTTCTGCAGAATAATGAGGCAATCTGTTTAAACGTCTCAAACGTCGCACTTGCGGCAGAAGCGGAACAACTTCTTGAAAAGCGAAATGTGGGATCGGTCCCACGGTGGCGGGATCGGATGTATCTCTGGGATCAGGTGAAAGATACCCCCATCGCCATGCGTATAGCAGCTCCCTTTCAACGTGGAAACGTCTGCGTGGATCCTGAGCGGTGCGAAGCACTTGAGAAAAAGGGCGGGAATCCAGACGAAATTATCTGTCCACAGTGCCCCGTCTATACAACATGTCAAGAGCGTGGCTATCTATCGCAATTCTCTACATTACAAACTTCCGAAGCACAAATATTAGAGGATTCCCAACTGTTTTTGGACCCACAATACGCAAAAACAGTGGAACAACTTCTCGAAGCGCGCGATGGAACACATCGGCTTTGTATTACCAATTCCATGAGAGAGACTGAACTGTTTCTTGAATGCAATCTATCAAAAACCACATTGGAGGCGTGGGTTGCCAACTGGCAAGGCAGTGCTTTAGGCAATTTCGCCATAGCCCTACTGAATGCAGTAACAATCAGAGACAAATCCCATGCCAACGCCATCAAACGCCTGCGAACAGTGACACAGACGTTTGAATGGTTGGAAGCAGAAATCATTCAACAGATGTGCCATGTTGAGGTACAGGGGAGAGTGGTCGAGCGAGGGACTATTGATGCCGAGACCGAAGAGGAATTAGCACGCTTTACGATCGAGTTTGAAGGCGGGATTTCTGCTTACATTCCTTTAGACGCTGCGGCTGCGGAGAGACTGGCGGCAGAAGGGTTGCCCTTCTTTCGACCCGACGCTTTTGTGCCTAACGAAGAGGTGAAAATCCTGATGTCAATAGCGGATGCCGTCAGGTTGGGTATCTTGGATGCATCGACTGTTGAAAATATTCAGGCGTTTCCAACGGTTTGTGGGGACCCAAACTGGACGTTTTGGCATCAACTCAAGGGTTTCTTCGTATATTACACCCGAGACGCTGATGCACCGATGCGATGGGAAGACGAAGTGCTACAATTTTGGGTGCCGCCGGTCCTACATCCGGGCATCAGACACCTGTTGGTCACCTCCTCGGCTCTCCATGGCAGACACCTACATCGAGCGTTCTTGGATGAGGAAGTTGAGATCCTTCCCGCCCAACCGATGGCCTGGGTTCCCGGAAACTGTGTTTTTCAGGTTCGCACCGGTATTTATCCACGGGAGACAATCTTAGAACTCGACAACACTTGGGACGTTCTCGGGGTGTCTGAAACAGGACAGGACATTTTTTGGCGGATTCAAGCTGAAATTGAAAGGGATCGGAACATTAAGCATGGAATTATAACCCATGTTTACTCACTGTTACAGTTAAAGGATATCGCGAAAAATGAGAACGTCCGTTTCTTGACAGCTTTCCGATGGATGGAAGGATTGGAAATGGCTTGTCAAGAGGCAGAGGTCATCTGGATAGTTGGCTTGCCGGAAGTAGGACCACGCGCCATTTTGGAGCGCAGTCGGATCTTGTTCGGAAACGATGAGGAACCCCTCTCTTATGAAATGGACCCTGAGTCCCACCGTTACAAAGACGAACGCGTCCAGAGCGTTTGTGAAAAAGCGGTCGCCCATATATTCACAGAGATTATAGCACTCGCTCAGCTGAACCGTTTGGAAACCAATAAGAAAGTTATGTTGATTACGGGTTTGCGGATTCCCGAGATTACTGACAGACCTGAAACGCACCTTTTTGACTGGGCAGATTTGGAGGTTGCCGGTGGCTTAGATAAACTTTCAGAGGTAATAGCGACACGCCAAGGTTTTGAGACCGAACGCGACAATCTGACACCTGAATCCCCCAGAAAAGAGGTAGAGCGGATTCTGGGATGCTCCCCAAGACAGGCGAACCGAGTGTTACGAAGACTCAGGGGTGGGAAACTCGCACGTGTCCCTTTCCGCGAGCAAATCCTCGCGTTTCTCGCCGATGGAGACAAAAAAACACGGGAACTAACGGATGCGATTCAAGGACATCCAAAAGCAATAAACACAGAACTTACGCGCCTTGTAGCCCTCGGTGAAATTGTAAAAATTCGGCGAGGGGTCTATACACTGCCGAAAACATAGGACACCCACAGCCACTGAAAGACCCCTGAATTCCCTTATTTTTCCCTTGACAAATTCTGGAATCTATGGAATTATAAATACCGTATCTATCAGAAACGCTGTATTTATCATGCGAATTCCAGACTATTATCAAATCTTAGAGGTCAAGCGGAATGCTACCGCTTCTGAAATAAAACGCGCCTTTCGGCGACTCGCAAAACGCTACCATCCCGATAAAAATCCGGAACAGATTGCCTTTGCTGAGCAGATGTTTCGTGAGGTGTGTAGGGCATACAACACCTTACGGAATAAAAAACAGAAATCGGCTTACGATCAAAAGTTACAGACGATTGAACGTCAGCGTAAGGCGCGCGAAGCATACCTCGAAAAACTCAGTAAACTCAACCAGAGTTATGCCAAGTTAGAACTCCTGCTCGAAGCACTCCTCCATCAAAACTACGAAACCGGTATCTCTTTATACGAGCAGTTGTGTCATACTAAAAAGAAAACAGGCAAAGCGTGGCGCATCGACGATTTCCTTAGCTACGAAGAAAGTCGAGACTGTGAATTCCTCATTGCCGAAGCGTACCAGTCCCTCGGATTCTCCAACGGAGATGCGTCCTCCACTTTCGAGCGGCACCGAAAAATTAAGCAGGCAATGTTGATGTACGAATCCCTCCTGTCCGCCGAAGCGAAACGTCCCTGTTTCAGACACTTCACCCGAGAGGTCAAGGAACGCCTCAAGTTCATCTATCTCTACCATTTCAGCACCGATGGATACGATCAAGCACATCACATTTCCCTAACCAAGATCCGCGCACTAAAACTCCCGAAACGTGAAACCGCATGGATGTACAAAAA
>VXZL01000172.1 GCA_009845505.1 Candidatus Poribacteria bacterium
AAAAATCCAAATAAATTTAGACTTGACAATGAAAATGTGTTGATATATACTTAAAGTTATGTGTTAAACTTGGTGCTATACACTGTGAGAATATAAACAGTTATCGAAGCGTTCACCAAATAACTACACTCATAACAGAAATACATTACCATGGCTAAGAAAAAGGGACGCCGCTCCGCAAATGTGGCACGGAAACGTGAAAAACGAAAGCGCTACCAGAAATCCAGGCAGAAGCAGCTTGCCGTCGAAAAGCAACGCAGACTCCGCTACGAAAAATCAGAAGAAGAGCATTTACATGCCTGCATTGCACAGAGCCGACAACTGCTCCATGAACCTGAACTTGAAGGCGTACTTTTCGATCCCGAACTGATGTATACACAGGTAATGGAACTCCTCAGTGATTACGAAGTAGAGGGGCGAGATACACCTACAAACGAATCAGTTGAAGTGAGCCCAATTTTCCCGCGAAACGCATTGGACACAGAAATGGCGATCATGGAGCAACCCGCTTCAACATCGGACGCGGAGACAGCGTGTGAGAACTTTCGGTTAGAGGTACTTCCACATCTGGTTACACCGGAATTCATGCGAAACCTTAGACAAGCACTCACAGCATGTGAAACTCGTCTCAAGTTGACCGGCAACCGAAACCTTGCCGAGGTGGCTTATGTGACGCGCTCCCTTTTTGAGGCAGCACCGCCGGAAATATTAGCATTTCACCCAATGATCCAAGCCATCGGTATTGAAACGTTACGGGTGCTTGTAGAGGAACAAGACTTAATTATCGAATGGCGTGATGGTGTAAAAGAAATTCTTTCAGACGTATTAGAGCACGAAGATTTGGAAGCATCCTCGCCTCAACAGACCTCTGTCTTTTCGGATACTCCCATCGATCACAAACGCCAGAAAGGCAATGATACTGAAACGACACCTCCGGCCTTAGATGCAATGGATGTCGAAACAGAAACCTATATTGAGTATGCTGCTCCGAATCGGGACGAACCAGAGGTGAATGCAACAATAGAAGCAGCGTTAGATCCGGCACCTGTTGAGAGCCTTGAAACACTTATGCTGGAAGCAGCCCCACAGCCGTTATCCTTCTCACCCGACGAACTTCCAGCTCGAGCACTCTACAAAAATTTCACAGGGCTGGCAATAAAGGAAAATTTTAAAGAACAAACAGACAAAGTGGCTTCACAAAACGGTCTTCTCAATTACGCTTTGGTAAGCGAAAGCGAAGAGCAGATCGAATTTATTGATATAGAGAACGAACGCTATGTGAAAATCACCGAAGAACGACTTCAGTTACACGCGCGCTCAGACACAGAGTTGCGTATTGCAATGACAGAGATAGAAGCACAGTGTTCATCGGTACTCATGTACCTTGCCAAAACGATCGAAGAAAGGGGGTAAAATTATGCCACGGAGTAAAAGCGGGCTGGTCCGGCGTCGGACGCAAATCCGTCAACGCCAAAAACGACGCCTGAAAAAGAAGAAAGCGACATTGAAAGAACTCTTGCAGAACCGCGCAGTTTAAGACACCCAGTTCCCGTCGAGGCGGGTTCCCTGCCCGCCCATATCACTAAGATTCAACACCTACTTCACCTTCTCAAAATGCACGAACTCCGAGGTCGGCAATCGGACAGCGCTTTCGGTCTCTTTTTCAACATATCCGAGTCTGAGAAGTGTAATTACCTCATGAAAGATAGGAATATTGAAAAGCTGGCGAATCTGTTCACGATCCGTTGAACGTTCTAAAGGCGCACTGACAAACTGCACACCGATGTCTAACGCTGTCGCTGCGAGAAGGATGTTCTGAATTAACATTCCCATACTCAACCACATCCATCGGGACCCACCTTCACCGGGCGGATATCTCTTGCAATTCATCGTAACCAGCATAAGTAGCGGTGCCTCGCGCACCTGCAGCGAAATCTCCTTAGCCGGTATCTTCCCAGCTCCCAGATGCCCTAAAAGTGTAAATGACTTGGCGTTTTTTAAGAGGCTCTGCAATAATTTTTCTGGGGCATCCTGAAGGGGTTTTGGTAGCGTCACGTGGTCTGCGAGCAAGACACCATCACCCAGTTCTTGCCATTCTTTTTCTGTGAGGCGCATCCAACGGCTATTGTCATCAAGAAAGTTGGCATCCTTGAATTGCGTAATAACGGCACGCTCCGTCAGATCAGCGAGTGCCGATTTTCCTGCTGTCTCCTGAATCAACACAAGTTCCCAAGGTTGGACATTAAAGGGAGAGGGTGCCCATCGTGCAGCCGCAATGAGTTTTTCGAGGTCATCAGTTTCTATATCGCGCTTCTGAAATGTTCCGCGATGGCTTCGGCGTTGGGTTATTGCATCAAGGACATTCATAGGTTTATACAGTTCCGATGGCGTTCAAGGATCTCCGCCGGTGAAGCTGTACCAGTCGTTCCGATTTTGGTGACCGTAATTGAAGCCACCAGATTCCCGACATAAGCCGCCTCAATAGCTGCAGCACCTCCTCGTGAAGGGCGCAAACTACAAAGCGACGCAACAAGTCCAGCGGAAACACTGTCTCCCGCGCCAACCGGATCAATCTCACTATCAACAGGGATGCCTGGGATATGCGTAAATTTTCCTTCACAACAGACAAGAATACCGTTTTCGCCGAGAGTGACGTATACCGTATTTTGGGTCTGCGCCGCGAGCGCGATGGCACACTGTTTCGCCATCGCGATGTCAACTTCGTGTCCGCGCCACCCCGGCTGAACAGCACGCTTTGCCTCAAACCGGTTCGGCTTAATGATCACATTCCGATACGCGCCAATCCGCGTCCGGGAGTCCGCGAAAAAAATCTTTTCAGGAAACGCCGCCGCCAGCTCACAGAGTGCTTCTCTCACTCGGTTGGTAATAACACCTAAATTTTCATGCGGCATCTGGTCTCCAACGATTATACCGTCAACAAGCGGAAGACAGGCTTTCAGGGCCTCAATAACTGCGGTCTCAACATCTTCTACCATTGGGGATTGGTTCTCAATATCGAACCGGGGTCCCTCTGTCTCCACGCCTTCATAACCGCGATGTATCGGTTTGAGGTAGGTAGGCGTGACCCAATCTGGCACCTGTATCATGAAATCTGTGAGACAACCGTTCGCCTTTAAGCAATTTAGCAGCGTTCCTCCAAATCCGTCCTCACCTATGACTCCGAGCGTGTAGACGCTATCGACCCCCAACGCCTTCAGGTTATTTGTGACCGTCCCTGCTGCGCCGGGACTATAGCGTTGCTCAACGACCGGATTGGTATGCCACGGTGTTTCCAGAGATAATGTAGACTTTATTTTGTCTATGTGCCAGTAGGCATCGAGATAAAAATCCCCGATCACAAGGATACGTTGTTGGTGAAATTTATTGAGAATTGTCTGTAGGCGCGCTTCGCTAATCAATGTATTTCTCCAAGGTCTCATTCACTGTTTCACGCCAAGAATCTTCAAATAGCATTCGGAAAGACATTGTTCTGTTATTAGGAGAGGTAATGTCCATTGTGCCGTGTGATGTAGCGTTTTGATAGGCTGTTTCCAACGCTTGAATGAGCTCTTGTTTATAGGTCGTGTCGTTATTGCCTTCAAGATGTTGTCCTTTAGTCTCAAAGATACAGAGGCGTTGCGGTCCCGTTTGACTCCGTTGGAGACAAGCGATAAAGTCTGGGTAGACGCGATCGCGTCGCCACCCTTGCAAGAAATATC
>VXZL01000624.1 GCA_009845505.1 Candidatus Poribacteria bacterium
CGGTATTATTGCAGGCGCAGGCGAGCTGCCGGTGCTGTTGGCACGTGCCGCTGTTGCTCATGAACGACAACCTGTTATCATCCAAATTACGAAGTCCTACGCGCAGCGTTTTGCTGGGATCACAGATGAACTTTACACTTATGGCGTTGGTCAGATTCAAAAGATTGCCCGGACGCTTCTGGATTCAGGCGTAAAAGAAGTTGTGATTATCGGGAAAGTCGAAAAAAATATTCTACTCCGTCCATTTCAGATTGATGCGACCACCATCAGGATTTTAGTACAAAACCGACGTAAAAGACCCGCCGCAATTGTTAGCGCAGCACTTGCCTATCTTGAATCCGTTGGGCTGACAGTCCTCACCCAAGATCAGTACCTCCACCATCTTCTCCCACAACCCGGCGTTTTAACGGCGCGACAACCGACAACGAATCAATGGGCAGATGTTGAACTCGGTATTCGGACCGCCCGCCAGATAGCAAACATGGATATCGGGCAGACGGTTGTCGTTAAAAATCAGATTGTGCTCGCTATGGAAGCCATTGAAGGGACGGATGTAACGATTCAAAGAGGTGGCAACTTGGGGAAGAAGGGAGTTGTGGTTGCGAAGGCATCAGCGGAGCATCACGATTTCCGTGTTGATGTGCCAACGGTCGGGATGCAAACGCTAAAGGTGTTGCATCAGGTTGAAGCGAGTGTCCTGGCGGTGGAAGCACGACGAACTTTCGTTATGGACGTTGATGTGCTTGTCAAGAAAGCAGATCGGTGTAAGATCGCAATTGTTGCTGTGGAATAGCTATCAGCAATCAGCAGTCAGCACGGATTGCTACGCAATCCTTTCAGCAGTCAGCAAAGACGCGAGCGTTACCGCATATCTCTTTTCTTTACTGATCGCTGAAAGGGTTTCGGAGAACCCCGGTGAATGCCATAAGGCATTCATACCGTTGATTCTGACCACTGAAAGCGTAGCGACCTGACGGCTATATAGCCATTATGCTGCTGCGTCTATAGCACTTGTTATCTGCTCTGTCGTCGGAAACTCTCTGGTTTTTAATTTTGAATAGAGCAGTGTTCCGTTTAACGAAACTTCAAAAGCCCCACCGCTACCCGGAATTAAATCGACAGTTATAACCCCGGCACCATATTTCTGTTTCAAGGCATCTGCCAAACTGGCTGCCCGTGGCTGGTAGTTTCAAGCGGTGCAGTATTCAATTCTCACTTCCATGGGGATTTCCCTCCTCATTCATTTTTTGACTTTATCTGTCAAACTGAATTCAATTGTTCCTTTTAAAATTCTATCATACATACTGGAAAATTGCAAATTTTTCGCGATTCGGGAGCGTTTTGTAGCATAAAGTGTTAGTTTGCGTCCGCGCGGTTCCCAAATCTAAGGCTATCTTAGAGAAAAACAAAAGGCTTGCGTTGTAAACACATTCGACTTATAATCTCTTTTAGCAAATCTAAGTGTCGCGAAGGAGAGAAGAAATATGGATGTTCGACTTAATGGTAAAGTCGCTGTGATTACTGGCGGATCGACTGGCATTGGTGCAGCAACGGCAATTGAATACGCCAGAGCAGGCGCGAAGGTTGTTTTTGGTGATATTAATGAGACAGATGCTGAGGAAACAGTCAGGGCAATTCGTGAAGCGGGTGGTGTCGTGAGGTTCCTACGTACTGATGTTATGGTCGAAGCTGAGGTGGCAGACTTGGTGAAAACTGCTGATACAGAATTTGGCGGTATTCATGTCTTGGTGACTGCAGCGGGTGTGCTGCGTGGACCGGGTGTCCGTATTGATGAGTTTGAGACGGCGACTTTTGATTCGGTTATTGACGTGAACCTTAAAGGCACCTTTTTCGCACTTAAACATGCTGTTCCGATAATGAGGAGATGTGAAGATGGTGTTATTCTGTGTATTGCGTCAGGGGCAGGCGTTCGCGGTGGGAGTTCTTCAGTTGCCTACGGCTCCAGCAAAGGCGGGGTCAATGGGCTTGTGATGGTGGTGGAAAACCAGATTTCGCCAATCCGTATCCATACCATCTGTCCGGGTGGACTTGCGACACCGTTGAAGTTGGGACAGATCGCAGAATCAGCAAGACGCGAAGGTCAAGACCCAGATGCTGCTGTTGCCAATGCCCGCAAGTCGCTTGGGGATCCCGCAGGTGTTGCACGCGTGCTCACATTTCTCGCCTCTGACGCAGGTTCATACACACGCGGACAGGTTTTCACACGATAAATTTTGTCTGCTAAGAAGAGAACGTATAATCGAAGTTGAGCCATAGACTCTTTGAATAACGGTAGAAGATAATGGGAAATATGGCAGAGAAGAGTCCCCAGATGCTTAGATTTAAGAAGAAGGGGATAGAAGTGAACCGTTCAGCGAGGAAGTAACTCGCAAAAGCGATGAGGACAGTCGCTCCGTAGTTGAGGTACATCGCACCGATAAAATAGCCAGACTCTCGTTCAAACTTCAAATTGCACTGCGTGCAGTGGGTAAACATTTTGAAGAACGTTTGAAACAGCGCACCTTTACCACACCGAGGGCACTTCAGTCGAAAGCTGCATCGCAGCGTCCGAGTAAGGTTTTTGAAGGTGAATTTCATTTGGCGGGTTAGTAGGTGTTGTTGTCCCAAAAAACTTTGAAAGTCCGAATCAGTATTTTGAAATCGTTCCAGAAGGATAGATTCTCAATGTATTCGAGGTCAACAGAGATCCCGTCTCGGATTGTACCTTGACGGCGTGGGCTGAGCTGCCAAAGTCCTGTCATTCCGGGTCGGACGAGGTGGCGTTGATTTTCCCAATCTTCATAATTCTCGGCGAGGAATGGCATCTCTGGACGCGGTCCAACGAGACTCATTTCACCCTTAAGGACGTTGAAAAGTTGCGGGAGTTCATCTAAACTTGTTTTACGAAGCCATTTACCGAAGGGTGCGATACGTTTGTCGTCGGTTGAGCCGGGTTTTTCTGAATAAGACGGTGTGTCGATATGGAGGCTCCGAAACTTGTGGATGACAAACAGTTGGTTGTTTAGCCCGACCCGCTTGTGAGAGAAAAAGACGGGTCCGCGCGAGGTAAATTTGATTAGAATCGCAATTAGCACCATCAGCGGGGCAAAAAGAATGATGAGGAAAAATGATGCGATAGCATCAAACAGATGTTTGCCACGCTTTGCGTAGAAAGAGGAGAGTCGTTCCACTAGAGTTCCTGTTGTTCGTATTTTTGGCGAAACTTGCGAGCCAAAACTTGCTTTTAAGCTGTCATCTTGATGTCTGTGACTTTCGCCTACATCGTTTCCTATCCGATCTATGTTTCTTGATAGGAATGGCATAGTTAATTCCTCTAATTACAGTATAATCTTCGATATGACTTGTGTTGCTCTAATTAGTTCTGTTGGAGTTGTTCAAAGACATCAAGGTATTGTTGAGCGATGTTTTCCCAATTGAATCGTTTCCGTATTTGTTCAGGGGCACGGTGCCGAAAATCTTCGACCATCTCTGGGTTTTGTTCTAAAGTTAGAATTTTCTCTTTCAGCGATGCGACGTTTTTATCAAAGAGGACACCGTAATGCCCGCCTTCAAGGACTTCATCGTTGAACGGTGTATTCAGTGCCAGAATACAGTTGGAGTAGCCTAACGCCTTGAGAATAGAAGGGTTAATGCCGCCGAACTGATGCCCGTGAACGTAAGCGAAGCAGTGATGGTGAAGTTCTTTAATG
>VXZL01000370.1:0-1628 GCA_009845505.1 Candidatus Poribacteria bacterium
GTCCATTTGAAGCGTTAAGGTTTCTGTGCTTTGTAAAATCAGAAAAAATATTACAGAATAACCAAACCTGTTTGATTATAAAAATCTCCAGACTCGTTTTTTAATTTCCATTGAAGATAAGGAAAAATCGTCTATGACACACCCAGAACTCACGTTGACGGACAGTCGCGCTTTCCAAACCCAACGTAAAGATACATGGTGGCTGCAACCGTTAGCCGTATTTGTTGGATTGGGAGCATTCATCGTCTACGCAACCTTTCGAGTTTTTGAAGGGACTCACTTTTTTCACGGCCCCTATCTATCGCCTTTCTACTCACCGCTGCTTTTCGGCACAGAAAAAGTTGCCCATAGCGTTGATCACAGTTGGCTTGGCATGATGCCAGACTGGATGCCAAGTCTTATTACACCGGCTATCCTCATTTTGTGGGCACCGCTTGGGTTTCGTTTTACCTGTTACTACTACCGGGGTGCGTATTACAAGGCATTTTGGGCGGATCCGCCCTCTTGCACAGTGTCAGAACCGCGTAAAGGCTATCGGGGTGAACATTCATTTCCATTGATTATACAGAACATCCACCGATACTTCCTTTACATTGCAATCATCTTTGTGGGGATCCTTGCTTACGACGTATGGAAAGCCCTCTGGTTTGACGACGGGAACGGTGGAAAAATTTTCGGTATCGGCGTAGGCACCATCATCTTGGCAGTGAATGTCGTCCTTTTAGGCGGGTACACCTTCGGATGCCACTCTTTGCGTCACTTGGTCGGTGGGGTCATTGATCTACTCTCGAAAGCACCAATCCGTCGGCGAGCGTATAATTGTGTTAGCTGTTTAAACGAGCGACACATGCTCTGGGCATGGATGAGTCTCTGTTGGGTCGGTTTTTCCGATGTATACGTCCGTTTTATAGCACCGGCGATAGGTCAGGACTGGATTACATTCTAATATGACTTACACATTTCCTCTTAAAGTCCGCTGATAAGGGAAATTTAGGAGATTAAATAACTAAAATATAGACTGCTTTAATGATATATCTTGCTTATGGAGACAATGTGCATAAGTTCTGTTGGCTCATGTAAAAAGTGTATGTTACTGCTGTCACAAAGTCAATAAAAATGCAGGTTAAATTTACCGTTAACACTTATTCTTAACCTAAGCTGTCCTGTTTACTTACAATTCTGAAAATGAGCATATCAGTATGTATGGAGAATACATGTTCCGTTTTGATTATTTGAATCCCGGTTCTCGGATTAATCTGCCAGAAGTTGCAGCATGCCTGAATGTTCAAAGTTCAGAATTTGAGATTCTTGCAAGTCATCCTGGAGGTATGGGTATATGTTTTCAACTCAAGAGTCTGTCCAATCTTGAAACTTATGCCCTTAAATGTATTCGCCCCGATTTGCTTGGGGATCAAGATTCTTTTGAACGCTTCCACGAAGAATTAGATGTGTGGTTATCTGCCTCCGTATGTGACGCTGTTGTAGAGGCTATTCGCATCGTCCAGCTAAACGAGTTTCCTTGTATTTTGGCTACATGGATGGAAGGTGGCGACCTCACTAAGACACTTTCAACGCTTAATCCCGCCCAGAAATTTGAAACGATTGTCCGTATTACGCGTTCGCTACAG
>VXZL01000370.1:1638-2910 GCA_009845505.1 Candidatus Poribacteria bacterium
TGGGCACAAACGAAACTTGGCATTATTCATCGTGACCTTAAGCCATCAAATATACTCTTTGACCAGGAATTGCTTGCTTACCTTTCAGACTGGGGATTGGCACGTCCACTTCAAAGGGCTTTCGTTGTCGCAAGCAGAGGAAAAGATATATCTATCGTAGATAGAAAAGATCGCACACAACAAGGGAGTTTCTTAGGAACAGTGACCTATGCGGCCCCTGAACAAATTAGAAATGCGGCACTGGTGGATCATCGAGCAGATATTTATGCTTTGGGCTGTGTAATGTTTGAGTTAGAAACTGGCAGCCCTCCATTTACCGGGACCAGTTTTCAGGAAATTGCCTACCAACATCTCCATGTTTCGCCCCCTAAACTTGGAGGTTTGTTTCGCCAGACAACACTCGGGCTTGAGAACGTGATAAATCGGTGTTTAGCTAAAGAACCAGAAGATCGCTACACGACATACGAAGAACTTGAACAAGATTTGTTGGTGGTTGCTGAGAAACAAAAATTTGCCTTGGATAGATGCGTAATTTCTGAGCGTTACAAACGACATCCACTTGGAAAAGGTCATGCATCTCAGAAGCAAGTTATCGCAAATGCAGGTGTCAAAGGTAAAGGGGTAGTTCTTCTTAATCTAAAAGACATCGAACCCTATTTAGAGGAAGCAGAGAACCTCATGGGGCTCGGCCGATATACAGAAGCCGAAGTTTTGTTGCGTCCCGGCTACATTCCCAATTTAATAACAGGTTCAACAACCTGGCATTTCGGTCATTCTTTTGCTGCCAACTACGCTTACTGCCTACAAAACATAAAGGACAGACTCGATGAAGCCTTAGAAATCTATTCAACCTTAAATCCTTTACAAGAAAAGCCTGATGTGTTTTACGTAAATTATTCACAAGCGTTGAACCTAGCCCACAAATCCCTTGATGCTAAAAGGGTATGTGAACAAGGACTCACTTATTTCCCAGATGATATAGATCTCCTGGGCAACTATACAATTTCGTTAATGGATTGTGGAGAAATTGAAGAAGCTCAGACAGTTGCAATGCGCCGCCTTGCAATCCGTAGGGATGTCCATAGCATTGAAGAGGCAGCTGCAGTTTTAAGAATACAGAGAGATCATCTGCGGAATCGCTATTTACCTCAGGCAATGAGTCTGGCAGAAAAACAGTATGGCCTCATTAAGGAAGGATTGGTTTTAAACCCACTTTTCCCTTCCTTACGAATTTCTGAAATTCAATTCCTTCGATTTGCTCTTAGTGGTGAT
>VXZL01000370.1:2920-3702 GCA_009845505.1 Candidatus Poribacteria bacterium
GATAAAATTCTCGATGCTTGTCAAACAATGATGAACGATCAAAAAATTCACCCCACATACCGACAACTCGCTTTTTTGGAGGAGGTTGAGGAGATTAGTGAAGGTCAGCATTTTAACTTTGCTCTGGAAATGATAGATAAAACCGTAAGTGAGGATAAGTTTTCAACAAATTTTGACGCGACACTCCAAAAAAGACTATTCTTTATCAAATACAAAATTTACGCCGAACGATACATGATAGGAAAAGACGACCAGTCAGGCAGACCCATACTCATCCGAGAGGTTGTTGATTACTTTCTTGAAAAGGACGGTGAAAAATATCCGTATCCTGTCATGACAGCACGAGTGCTTGAATGGATGGGACACATTAACGAGGCGGAAGATCTATTCCGTGAGGTTATTAAAACTTCCGAAGATTCATGGGACTCAGGTAAAGAATTGGTATTACTTCTTCAGCGAGATGGACGTTTGAAAGAAGCTTTATCTGCAGCGAATCTTCTTGTTGAATCAGCCCCTTGGCGAGCTGAAAGTTTTGACGTGTTAAGTTACGTTGCTGAAAAAGTTGGTGATACTAATCTAGCAAATCATGCTAAAAAGAAGGGCAACCTGACCTTTGACAAAGAGAAAAAACTTTTCGAGAAATTAAGAACTCTTATATCGTAACCCTATACTCTGCACTTCTGATTCTGGATTTTTAGTATTTACTTCTCAAACCCCTGTGGTTCCAACATTCAGTGAGCATTTTCGGCAATCGGAGAAAAAGATATATGCGACGTCAAATC
>VXZL01000193.1 GCA_009845505.1 Candidatus Poribacteria bacterium
ACCCTGGCCTTACTAAACTTTAGACAATTTTAAGGGATACACATGTCGCCCCGCTGGGGCTTGGGTCCTGGGGAATAGCGTTTCTATACACATGTCGCCCCGCTGGGGCTTAGCGGTTTGGAGCGCGTTCTATTCACCAAATCCCAAAATTCTGATCCAAACGACCAGTGCTGAGAAGAAAATCCGCGAAATCTGTGTAATCCGCTATAATCCGTGATTCAGACAATCAACAAATATTTTATACACCCTTTATCCTTAAGTCACTCCACAGAAAACACCGCAATTTTACCCGTCTCAATCCACCGTGCCACCACACTCCGCCCCGGAACCACCACATCTTTGCCTTCAAACGGCTCCGTCCTGAAGTTGGCGAATATCTCAACTGTATTCCCAAACGCAGTGCGTTGAACCTGCTTATCCGAACTTAGCCACTCAAAATCCGTCATCGCTTGTCCACCAATCTCCCGATGCAACGGCGAAAAGAAAGCATAGTGCCGTTTTATCCAATTTTTATGCTTTGAGAACCGTGCTGTGTTCAGATGGTACAACGGCGGGACGTTGTAAAGCAACTCTAAGAGGCCTACTGTCTCTACTGCATTTTTAAATTTGAGACTGCTATAACCCCAATGATGCGTCGTCACGACCGAATCGTGGAACACAATCTGGTAGAGTGGTAACCGGAAACGTGGGTCGTAATAGATATAGAAGTAATGCTCTTTGAGGGGTACTTGTTTAACGTGAACTGCAGGTGCTTCCGGGGGCCAATACCCGCCTGTATAGTAAGGGGAGGTTTTGTCCTTCATATCTGGATCACCCCACCCAATGACAGGAGACATCATCCCGTGGGCGAAGTGGATCGTTCCTGCAGCGTAGGCGGAACCGCCTTCTGAACCGATGACCATATCATGGGTATCCCGGACCCACGCCATCCGCGCAAGCCGTGCGTTCATGTCATCTAATTGCGTTGCAGGATGTGATGGTGAGTAATCGTCAAAGAGTTCGCCGTAAGCATCGCAGTCAATAAACCATGAGTTAAAGTCTGTTGGCATCTGTGCGACGATACCGTTAACGCGATCTTCCACGTAAGGTTGGGCAACGATTGGACTTAAGTGGTATCCTTTCTGTTTGAATCCCTTACTTTTTTTGCCATCGCTCTTGACAATCCCACCGCTCTCATAAAGCGATAGGTCAAACTGTGCCGTTTCCCAAGTATTTTCTTCGTCGGGGTGATGTATGCTGTGATAAGAATCGTAGGGTCCCACCAGATAGCGGAGTTCTCTCGCCTTAGCAACGGCAGCGGGATGCCGAAATCCGTCCTGCCATGAGTCCACACCGAGCCAGAGCCTATCCAATCCGTTTTTCGCGAACCGTTCCAGCAGCTTCACAGATAGACCGTCCCCCCACTCATCCGGATGTCGTAGTGCATTCGGAAACGCCGCGTAGAGCAGCAGACAGTTACGTCGGTAGAGTTCTGGAGTCGATAGTGTAGATGGGTTTCGTGAAAGCAATTTTTCCATTTCTGGTGTCCAAGAAATCCCTACCCAAGCCGATGGATTGTAAAAATTGGGCTTCTCCAGCTGCTGACTTATCGCACGACTCACAACCCGTTGCGCGTAATTAGATGGGTGTACTGACTCGGCGATCTCTTGGATGGCTTTCTTCGCTTCTGTATTCAATCGTGAAAAGATACGTGCCTGAACATTCTCGGCTGTCCATTCATCACCACCGCGACTGAGTTCTGTGGCGAACGCTTTCCAATCCGTTACATCGGACCGACTGAGCAATTTACCGCCCCAGAGATAGGCATGCGCGGCACCGAGTAATTTCTCCGCTTCAGGGGTCTGCTCAATCTTTTCAGAGAACGAGACGAATTCACCGTTTTGCTGGAGCCATTTTCGGTATTGTTTGGCAGGTTCAACGGGGGATGCCTCACCCAGTGAGATACGTACACCATACCTTTTCTCTTTCCAGTTTGGTGTGAAAGTGTGTGACACCTGCATGCCTAAGGTAGATGTTGCAGTCTTATGGAACCGGATTTTGTTGTTGAACGGATTTGTTAAAATATAGGTGAGTGTTTTATCGCCAAGATCGAGTCCCCAGAAGGGCATAGAGAGACCGGCGGTTGTGTTTATCGGTCCCCGTTCAGATAGAAAGTCCTGCCACATCTCGTCATCTTTTGGTACGTAACTCCCCTCAAAAAAAGGGAGAATATAAGCGTGAATGGACTCGGTGTTTTCAATAACCGGCCATGTTAGATTTTGTGCATCGTCTGTAGGCGCGTCTTGAATGAATTCAAAAGTGAGTGCGTCTCCTATCAGTTCAGTCCGAACGGTAAGAAAACGTTCTGGCAGTTTCCAGTTGGCAACGTTGCCGTCATGAGAAAAATCCGTCACAATCCCAAATCCCGGCTGTTTCGATGAGATCGGTATTGTTATATTTGTGCCAACAGGATAGACGTTCACGGCAAGCGATTGCGGGGCAATCTCAATGTTCCATATATCGTTGCTGAGATGGATCTTTTCAAGTGTGTCACTCATACCGATAGAAGCCAATAGAAATATTCCTATAGATAAGATGGAAAGTTGTAGTTTGAACACTGGTGTTTATCCTCATTCAAAAAGTTGTGAGACTTTACACGAAAAGCCTTCGACGACATCTTCACCGGTAAGGGTATCTTCGCGTGTAAGCACTTTGATATCTGTCTCTGAACGGTACACCGTTACCGTTTTTGCCACAGGTTCAATCACCCAAACGAGCTGCGTTCCGCCACTCAGATAGGTGAGCGCCTTTCCAAAGACACGGAACAGAACATCTGTTGGGGAAACGACTTCAACAGCTAGATCCGGTGGGATTGAGAACGCCTTACGTCTGTCATCTGGCAGTCGTTCTGTCGAAACAAACGCAATATCTGGTATCAAGAACCTATCGCCAATCTTAAAACCGGTGTCCGATGTGTAGACACGTCCGAGTTGATTTTCACGAACGTGTGAGTATAAATACCACTGGATGTTAGAGCTAATACCGCCGTGTTCGCCCGAAGTTGGTGGCATCGGTATTAATTCTCCTTTGACATATTCGTATCCTTCTAAATCGCTTTCAAGAAACTCCTCGAGCGTCATATCAGTTTCTAACGGCATGAGGGATATTGCCGCTTGTTCATGACCGGCTTTTAGCGTATTCATCAGCACGCCTCCTTTCTGGATTTCTATGAGAACTGTTTATCTTGACAGTTCTTCCCACAACGCCCGATAAAAATTCATCACGCGTAGCGGGTCGGAACTCCCTGCGATTTCAGCGAGTGTGTAACCTGAATACCCGGAATCTTTCAACGATGTAAAGAGTTCCCGCCACGGATACTCGCGTCGGTGGAGCTCCGTGATATGTACCAAACCGATTCTGCCTTTCACAAGATTAAAGTTATTTTGGATAGCCCCATTTTCGACTTCGCCGAAATTGGAGTTCCAACAGACGTAGACATTCTCATGGTCAGCGACATCAATAATCGTTCGGATGTGCCGGAGTTCAGAGGTGCCGCCACCGTGTACCTCTAACCGAATCTGCACGCCGAGGTCAGCAGCGAATTCGCCACACTCCCGCAACGCCAATCCGATTTGTTCCAGCGTCTTTTCAATAGGCACTTCTTCGGGAAGACCGTTCGGACGCACTTTAACGCCGGGTGCCCCAACATCTGCTGCCAGTTGAGAGTACAACTTCGTTCCGTCTATATTCTGACGAACCACCGATTGATCCACGGCGTGATAGTCAAAAGCGGATCCCAAACCAGCAATCTCAATCGGGGAGTCATCGAATTGTTGCTTTACGGCTGCGCGTTCACTTGCCGAGAGTTCGACTTCAACGCCGTGGGCATGTGTTGTCCGTAACTCCACACCCGCAAACCCTGTTTCTACACAATTGTCAATAATTGTGGGAATATCCCAATCTTTTGCCATATTATACGTAACTAAACCCAGTTTCATAGCGTCTCCTTATCTAAAAAGTTGTGCGACCTGACACGAAAATCCTTCAACAACATCTTCGCCGGTGAGCGTATCGTTGCGTGTGAGCAACTTGATGTCGCTTTCCGAACGATATATCGTCACCGTTTTTGACCTGGGTTCAAGAACCCAGACGAGCCTCACTCCTGCGTTTAAATAGGCGAATGCCTTTTCAATGACCCTGGATTGAGTGTCTGTCCGTGAAACGACTTCAACGGCGAGGTCTGGCGGAATGGCAAACGCAGTGCTTAAATCCTCAGGTATTCGTGCTGTTGATACAAACGCGATGTCTGGTATCAATACCCGATCACCGATCTGGAAACCTGTGTCTGGCGCATAGACATCCCCGAGTTGATTCTCACGCACATATACACCCAAGGGTAAAATGAGATTTATACTAATTTTACCGTGTTCACCTGAAGTTGGTGGCATCGGAATTAATTCTCCTTTCACATATTCATATCCCTCCATATCGCTTTCAAGAAAATCCTGCAACGTCATGTCCGTTTCTATAGGCGCGAGCAATATTGCAGCTTGTTCGTGTGTTTCTTTTTGTGTACCCATCAGAGCCTCTCCCTTTTTTATGCTTACTGTTTTCAATTGCATTATACCGAATTTTTTGCTATAATTTTCTGAAATGAAAAATTCAAGGAGAACACCACTATGGCTTATGCACTTGAAGACGAATTTGGTGATATTATTGGTAAAGCCCGACGCGGGCAGAACATCTCTCAGAACAAAATCGCTACCGCCGCCGGTATTACAGAGGCAGAACTGGCGCGTATGGAACAGTATACCTTAAAACCGACAGAATCGCAAGTCTTTCGTCTCGCAGAAGTACTCAATTTAGACGGTGCCAAGTTGCTCGATATTGCGACGGAGCAGTGGGAACCAGAGCCCGTGCAACAAGCGAGCGACGCAAGTCTCGAAGTTATCACGATTAGCGCGCCAGTCGGCGGGTGGCCCGTCAATGCCTATCTATTGGTATGCAAAGCCACCGATGATGCTGCAATCATTGACACCGCTGCACATCCAGACCTCGTTTTGGAACAGGTGGATGCCCATAACGTGAATCCGACGGCGATCCTTTTGACGCATGCCCACAGCGATCATACCGATGGGTTACCGCAGCTCCAAACCGCCACGGGTTGCGAAACTTACATTCATAAGGACGAACCGAAACCGCGGAGTAACACGCGACTCCGTGAAGTCGCACACGCCGATATCCTCTCCGTTGGTGAACTTATGGTAACCGTTGTCAATACACCCGGACATACACCCGGCGGCTGTAGTTTCCTCACGCAGAACGCAGCATTTGTCGGCGATGCGATTTTCGCCGGTTCTGTCGGGGGTCCCAACATCTCGTATCAGGCTGAAATTGACAGCGTCCGTGACAATCTACTTTCACTTCCTGACACGGTGAGGCTCTATCCAGGACACGGTCCTTCTACAACCGTCGGTGAAGAGAAATTACACAACCCGTTTTTCTAATTTTGTTGTTAAAAAACTTTTCATAATCCAGAGACGGTTGAAATTAACCGAAAACCCGGGGAATGCCATAGGACATTCATACCCCGGTTCATGCCCTAAGGCATGAATACCGTTGATTCTGATTTTTAGTGAGTATATTGTCTTAACTTTACATTACTGCAATTGTTGAAAACCTTTCATAGTCCAGAGGCGGTTAAAATTTGCCGAAAACCACCGTGAAACGAAGTGGAACGGTGACCAGATTTAATCGTTAAAAATTTGTTCTCGTATCTGATTCAACGTTTCCTTTCGATCGGTCTATCGCTTTTAGCGGTATCGCTCCTTGTCTTTTTGATGGTGCATCTTATCCCAGGCGATGCCGCTGTCGCTATTTTGGGAGAGCGTGCTACTGAAAGAGCACTCACCGAACTCCGAGAGGAGATGGGACTGGACAAGCCGCTTTATTACCAATACGCCAAGTTCTTGTGGGATATCGCGCACCTTGATTTCGGACGCTCCTTTAAAACAAAGCAACCCGTCATTGACGAGATCAAACGTTATTTCCCAGCGACTGTTGAGTTAACCCTCGCTGCGATGGCTTTTTCGATGCTGTTCGGCATCGCTGCGGGGGTTATTGCTGCCGTCTCGCGTGGAACGTTTTGGGACTATTTTTCCATGTCGGTTTCCCTTGCTGGGATCTCTATGCCGATCTTCTGGCTGGGTTTGATGCTCATACTCCTCTTCTCCTATTTTTTCCCGATACTTCCGAGCACAGGACGCTTAGATGTCGTCTTGGATTTAGATATCCAATCCCGCACGGGTCTGTATCTCATTGATACGCTGCTTGCCGGAAACTTTACCGCCTTTCGGAATGCTATTGCCCACTTAATCCTTCCAGCCATTACGTTGGGAACTATCCCATTAGCGATTATTGCTCGGATGACGCGTTCGAGTCTACTTGAAGTCCTGAATCAACCGTATATTACAACGGCGTATGCGAAGGGCTTGCCACGCTGGAAGGTTATCGGCAAACACGCCATGAAGAATAGCATGGTGCCTGTTTTGACGATCATTGGACTGGAATTCGGCTATCTGATGGGGGGTGCCATCTTAACCGAACATATCTTCTCGTGGCCCGGACTCGGTTCGTGGTTGCGTGCTGCCGTTGAGGCGCGCGATGTCCGGGCAGTACAAGGCGGCGTACTTTTCGTCGCAACGGTCTTTATGCTCGTCAATCTTATCGTTGATATGTTGTATGCCTATTTCGATCCGCGTCTCCGATTGTAGGACGCTGCCTAATGAATACATCGGGGACTGTTACCAGCCAAGGACACGTTTTTCGGAAGTTGCTCCGACACCGTTCTGCGACTATTGGTGCCTCCATCATCCTATTTTTTATTTTTCTCGCTATCTTCGCGCCGCTCATTGCAACACACGATCCGAGACAGGCGAACGTCGTTGAACGTCTGAGCGGTTGGTCGGCGACGCACTACCTCGGCACCGATGGTGTGGGACGGGACATCTTCAGTAGGATTGTCTACGGCACTCAAATTTCTCTGCGGGTTGGACTTATCGCGATGACGTTTTCGATCGGGTTCGGCACGCTGTTCGGGGCAATCGCCGGTTATTACGGCGGTAGACTTGATAACGCTGTTATGCGTGTCATGGATATGATGCTTGCGATGCCGAGTATCCTCCTCGCCATGGTGATTGTCACCATTCTCGGACAGAGCCTCACGAATGCGATTATCGCTGTTTCTATCGTCTATATTCCGCAATACGCCCGCATTTTGCGTGCAGCCGTCCTGAAGGTCAGAGAATTAGATTATGTCGTCGCCGCGAAGGTCATTGGTGCAAGTGACAGTCGCATTCTCCTAACGACTGTGCTTCCCAACTGTATTGCGCCATTGATTGTCCAAGCCACGTTGGGTATCGGCGCAGCAATTTTAGATGCAGCGGGTCTCAGTTTTTTAGGACTCGGCGCGGAGATTGGCGAACCTGAATGGGGTGCGATGCTCAACGAGAACAGGAAGTTTATCCGCCGTGCCCCGCTCACTGTTACCGCCCCCGGTATCGCTATTTTTCTGATTGTTTTGGGTTTCAATCTCCTTGGCGACGCACTCCGAGATGCACTTGATCCGCAGATAGATTGAGGATTTTAACATCGGATTCCCGAAAAACCTTTGCAAATTTTTCTAATCCGTTGTATACTCTCTACGGCAAAGGTAATAGATCGCGAAAAAGGAAACACATGCATGAACATACTCGTCCTTCACGGACCGAATCTGCATCTCTTAGGGAAACGCCAACCCGAAATCTATGGACACCAAACGCTATCAGACATCAACGCCACGCTTGATCGGCACGCTGCAGCATCACCGCATGAGATTGTACTCAAAATCTTCCAGTCTAACCACGAAGGCGAACTCGTCTCTATCATCGGAGACCACATCGATTGGGCAGACGGCATCCTGATTAACCCCGCTGCCTATACGCATACCAGTGTCGCCATTCGAGATGCCCTCTCTACCGTCGCACTCCCCGTTATTGAGATTCATCTCTCCAACATCTATGCCCGCGAAGCGTTTCGGCATCATTCTTATATATCGGCGGTTGCTGTCGGAGTCATCGGCGGTTTCGGAACCCATAGTTATACCCTCGCCCTTGAGGCAATGATCCAGATTTTGCAACAAACTCAGGAGAATTAAAAAACGCGAAGCCTGAAACGAAGTGGAAGGCGGGTGTACGGGGACGCTTCTGAAATTCTACACGTTCCTTACCGAACCGCAAGGAAAGTTAAAAAAATGGCAAAAAATCCGTTTATACCGTTTAGTCGTCCTTGGATTGATGATACCGAAATAGAAGCCGTGAGTCAAGTGCTCGCTTCCAAATGGATCAGCACAGGTAACAGAACGCGCGAATTTGAACGTGCTTTTGCCGAATATCTCGGTGTCAAGCACGCAATCGCTGTCAGTTCTTGCACTGCGGCGTTACATTTGAGTCTCGTTGTCGCCGGTGTTGGTAGTGGCGATGAAGTCATCACGACCCCTTATACCTTCACCGCAACCGCCGAAGCGATCCGGTATGTCGGCGCGAAGCCTGTCTTTGTAGATATTCAGCCCGATACCTTGAACATCGACGTAACCCAGATTGAACAGGCTATCACACAGCGTACGAAGGCGATAATGCCCGTCCATTTTGCCGGACTCCCTTGTGATATGGATGTTCTACAAGACATCTGCCAAAGCCACAATCTCACACTCATTGACGACGCTGCCCACGCCATTCCGACTGAATACAAAGGGCAGTATATCGGCAATATCGGCGACCTCTCCGCTTTTAGTTTCTATGCAAATAAAAACCTCACGACAGGCGAGGGTGGTATGATTACCACCAACAACGATGAATTTGCCAAACCGCTCCGTACAATGCGGCTCCACGGGATCGACAAAGACGCTTGGGCACGTCAATCACAGCGCGACATCTGGCGATATGACATCGCCACCGAGGGATATAAGTACAACATGACCGATATTCAAGCGGCGATAGGATTGTGCCAACTCATGAAGCTCAACAAGCAACATGAACGCCGCCGAGATCTCGCGCAGATATATCAAAAGGAACTGGCAAATTTCTCACAAATCAGCACACCTGTGGTACCCGATAATCCCAACGAGCATTCTTGGCACCTCTACATTATTCAACTCCCCCCCGGTGAACGCGAAGGATTTATCGGAGCCCTACGCGAGGCGAACATTGAATGCAGTGTCCACTATATCCCGTTACATCTCTTCGAGTTTTATCAGAAGCAATACGGTTATTGCATAGGTGATTTCCCGTGCGCTGAAGCAGCATTTGAACGCGTCGTGAGTCTCCCCCTTCATCCTGGACTAACCGAAGAGGAGATTCATATCGTAATCGATGCGATAGGGAAAATCGTGGGATAAGAGTCCAGCAAAATAGGTAGGCGAGGTTTGCAACCTCGCCGGTTCAGACGGTATTATCAGCCAAGTGCGTATATTCACTATAACAAAAGATGGAAACACCTAACCCGTCAAACGCCACGCTTTACCAAATTATCCCCGCCGAAGTGTGCTTCTCTTGTGATGTCTGTTGTCGGTTTTTGGAGGCGGACAGCCCACTCGCACCCATCTTCACAGAAGGAGAGAGGGAAAAGGTTATCGCAGCGGGTGCGGATCCCGCACTGTTCCGTCCACAAGCCGATGGGAAAAGCGCGCAGATTCAACTAAAACCCCACACAGATTTCTACATCTGCCCCTTTTTTGATCCAGAAACGAGCCACTGCACTATCTATCCAATCCGTCCGCTTGACTGCCAACTCTATCCGTTTGCGTTAATGTTCAGTAAAGACGGAGGCGCGGTTGTCCTCGGTGTGGATACCCTCTGTCCATTTGGTGAGGAACACCTTGAAACAGAAGCCTTCCAGCGTCACATCCGCGATGTCATCAATTACATTGAATCCGAGGCGGTTACAGCGCAGATCACTGCGAACTGGCACATCATCGGTGATTATCAAGAGACCGTGAAGATTGTCCACAGGCTTCGTAACAGTGATTGTCTAATCGCTATGCTTCAAACCAATTGAGAGATGCAACTGCGACCGCTGACCCTCAATGACAAACCGATGTTTGACTTATATGCAGAGAACGAAGTTGGGAAACCTTGCCAACACACGCGCTTGTCAAGTTATGCGTTTGCTCCGTTATATATATGGCGCGATCACTTCACATTTTATTGGGGAGAGTTGGCAGGACATCTGTGTGTTTTCGCAAAGCAGAACGACGATTATTTTATGCCAATTTTACCGATACCCTACGAAGTCGGGAGTTGTCGTTATTTGAAGGTGGTACGTGAGGCGTATCAGTTTATGTTGGAATCGAGTCGAAACCCACATATCGTCCGAATCGAAAATGTTCCGAAGGAGATGCTCCGTTTC
Source organism: Candidatus Poribacteria bacterium (assembly GCA_009845505.1). Lineage (GTDB taxonomy): Bacteria > Poribacteria > WGA-4E > WGA-4E > WGA-3G > WGA-3G. The sequence goes on from VXZL01000193.1 coordinate 10,423, forward strand.
TTTAAAGAAAATGGATTTTCTGCGACTTTGAAGGAGACGGAATATCTCTATGAAACAGAGACGCTTAGCCGACTAAGCGGGAATCGCTACAAGAGCAAACGGAGTGCCTACAATGCCTTTGTTGCAAAACACCCGTCGGTAACACTCACACCGTATTGTTCTGCCGATCGAGATGCCTGTTTCGCCCGCTGTGACGCATGGCGAACCGAACGTGCGTCGCAATGTAACGATGATATTTATTGTGTAATGCTTGATAATTCGCGTGCCGCACACCGAACCGCTATTGCAGACGCAGACGCACTCGGACTTATTGGTAGGGTTGTTCGTATCAATGGTGAGATCAAAGCCTATACCTTCGGCTATCCACTAAACACCGATACGTTTTGCGTCTTGTTTGAAGTCACAGATCTCCGCACAAAGGGACTGGCACAATTCATCTATCGCGAATTCTGTCGTGAATTAGTCGGGACTTACAGGTGGATTAACGCTATGGACGATTCCGGGTTGGAAAATCTAAGGCGCGTCAAACGTTCTTATCATCCGACTCGGTTGGTTCCATCCTATAACATCGTGAGTCCGCCAACCGTCTGCAGCCAAGCGTAAGAAATATGAGAGCAGCACTTATCTTTCTCAACGGCTATTACGATCTACGCTATCTCGATTTTTACCGTTCCGAGATTGCGCGCGCGATAGAGAACCGTTTTCCGCTTATCTGTGCCGACGGGGGTATTCGCATCTTTGACGAATTAAATCGACAGGCAAGCACTCCGGTGGTCCCAGATATACATATAGGGGATATGGACTCGGTTCCAGACGGTGCCACGAAAGCGAAGCGGACTGTTCAGAAGTGGGTTGGGCAGACAGACAAAGATTGGACAGATGGGCAGCTCGCTGTGGATTACACATTGGAAAAGGACGGCTGCCGACATATTATCATCTACGGCGGTTTGCCGCGTCCGGACGAGTATGAAACCGACCAGTTCCTTGGAAACCTAAAACTGATGCGTTTTGGGCGTTATCGGCTTTCTTCGGACGAACCTTACAGTGCCGAGATGCGGGATCCGAGACAAACGATCCATTATGTTTTATCGACGATACAGCTGTCTCGAAAAAACAGTGGATTGCAACGGGTTTCACTCATTGCCGATGTTCCGAACGTCGTCGTAGAAACGAGCGAGAACCTGCGTTGGGATTTAGCATCGCTCCACATCCATCCCGACTTAACAAACGCGCTTCGCAACGAATTTATAGAAGGCGCGGAATGGGCAACGCTCACGCTTGTTGACGACTCCGCACCTGTTTATGTGATTCATAATTGGTGAATCAGTAATGATTTAAGCGTTTCTGTATCCAGATTCGCGCCGCTCATTACCATCACCACGTTTTTACCGGTGAGTGTATCGGTGAGTTTATGTGCTGCTGCGAGGGGTGCCGCACCGGCACCTTCTGCCAAATTATGTGTCCAGCGCAACGCCAAACGCATACCCTCCTCCAGTTCTGACTCACTCAACAGCACAATGTCGTGAATACTTTTGTTGATGATGGAGAGTGGCAGCGGGAAGGGGGCACGCGTCGCGATGCCGTCTGCAATTGTATCGCAGGAATCGGTTTCTATACGCCGTCCGGCTTTCCACGATTGGTAGATAGCGGGTGCGTTTTCCGCTTGCACGCCGATGACTTTGACATTTGGGTTAATCGCTTTGGAGACAGTAATAGCACCACAACAACCACTTCCTCCGCCGATGGGTACAATGATTGCATCTACATTCGGGAGGTCCTCAAAGATCTCAAGCGAATAAGTACCGACCCCGTGAAAAAGTGCCGGTTCCATGCACGGATGCACGTAATAGAGTCCGCGTTCCTGTTGGAGTTTTTCGCACAATTCGAGTGCCTCGTCAAAGTCTGCACCGTGCTCAATCAGTTCAGCACCGAAGGCGCGCATCGCACTGTTCTTCTCCGGATTATTTCCGTATGGTACAACGACTGTTGATTTGACCCCAAACTGGGCTGCGGCATAAGCAATGGACTGACCGTGATTCCCGCGGGTCGCTGTAAGAACTCCTTTTTCGCGTTGTGCTTGTGGCAGGTGATGCATGAAATTTAGTCCGCCACGTACCTTAAAACTACCTGTCGGATGGTGATTTTCGTGTTTGACATACGCTTGGAATCCGAGACGCTCGGACAATTCGGGATAATGGATTAAAGGTGTCTGTTTTAAAAAACGTGCCACGACCTTCCTCGCAGCAAGGATATGTTGAAATGTAACTGCTTCCACAAATCCTCCTTGACTGACAACTGATAACTGACAACTGTTAACTATTGAAAACCTAAAAAACCTATGCTAATATGATAGCATACCTTGAACGGGCATATCAAAGTTAATCGCAGAGGAAGGAAATATCTATGGCACAAGAGTGGCACTCCACACAATTAAAGATTGATGAAACCGAGGATCTTATTGAGACCTGTTATGAAAACGGATGGACAGACGGACTTCCGGTTGTTCCACCAACGCCTGAACGCGTCGAACGCATGCTGAACGGCACAGACAGAGATCCAAACGAACTTATCGCCGCAGTTCCACCAAAATGGGGCAGAGCGACTGTCGAAAAGGTGGCTATTAACGCCGTCATGGCAGGGTGCAAACCGGCATATCTACCACTCATCCTCACCGCTGTTGAGGCGGTGACCGCTGAGCAGTTCAACCTTCACGGCGTTCAAGTCACAACTTCTCATGTTGGCCCAATGCTCATTGTCAACGGACCCGTCCGAAAACAGTTGGAAATTAACGATGGGTTTAACCTTTTCGGGCAAGGATGGCGGGCGAATGCGACGATCGGACGCGCCTTACGCCTCGTCTGTACGAATATCGGGGGCGGTTTACCGGGTGAACTGGATCGGGCGGCGTTCGGACACGCAGGGAAATATACCTGCTGCATTGCTGAAAAAGAGGAAGAGAGTCCTTGGGAACCTCTGCATGTTGACCGCGGATTCCAAACAGACGATAGCACAGTTACCGTTTTTGCGGGTGCCGCGCCGCAACCGGTAAATGACCACGGCAACAATACCGCAGAAGGCATCCTTAACACGGTTGCTGAGAATATCGCTGCTCCGGGTAATACTGGCGGTGAAACGCTCCTCGTCATAGGCGTCGAACATGCCAAAACGATCTCTGAGGATGGCTTCAGTAAATCCGATATACGTCAGTACATCGCTGATAACACGAAACAATACGCGGTGGACGATTTGATGCTCATGGTTGCGGGTGGACCGGCAGGCAGATGGACGATTGCTGTTCCCGGATGGGGGTCGCCAACCTCTCGTGCAATCACACTTGGACTATAGCAATTCGCTATTCGCGGTTTGCTGTTCGTAAAGAAATTGTTAACGCGCATCAGATCCCTCTTTGCTAACAGCTGATTGTGAACTATGAACTGCCTACCAGAAAATGTACTTGCAAGTTGGGAAAAAATGTGGTATCCTTAAATACACAAAATAGGAAACCAAAATCTGTTTTTTGACGTTATACTAAAGGAATGTGTGCGATGGACGCAAGAACGCTGTCTCTACCAATTAGCACCCTCGATTACAAACAGCCCGTCACCGTGCCAGTCGGCTCTCCAGTTTCTGTTGCCATTGACACGATGCAAGAAAGGGGAACAGGGTGTGTCCTCGTCGTTGATGACGATGAACAGTTGGTTGGAATTATCACTGAGCGCGACTTAATCCGTCACGTGAGTGGGCAGCGCGCCGCACCTGTAGATTTTAAGGTTGAACGGGTTATGACACCGGATCCAGAAACACTACGCGCCAGTGACCCGATCGCCTTCGCATTAAACCTGATGCATCTCGGGCATTTCCGACACTTACCCCTCTGCGTCTGGGACGACCAAGGCGAAGCATACCCCATCGGAATAATTTCAACCCGCGATATTCTCGAACACATCGCTATATTCATAGAAAACCAAGATTAAGGGGCGCAACCATGCTGTACGACTTAGCTATTGATGAAGAATTAGAGCAGATGGACCAAGAGGATGCATTAAGGGCATGGGACGCACGAGAAATTCAGGTGTCGCTAAAAGAGTTGATGCGACCTATTGTCACTATAGACATCAACTGCAGTGTGAACGAGGCAATTGACCTGCTGTTGGCAAATAACATCGGTGCAGCACCTGTTGTTGAAGACGGTTATCTTCGCGGGATTTTTAGTGAAAGAGATGTCCTAAACAGAATTCTCAATAAACAGGTAGGAGATCTCGATAACGTCGGCGTTACACAATTTATGATACTGGAGCCGCAGACAGCGAACCCTGAAGATTCTTTGAGCACCGCTGTTCTTTATATGGCGCGCGGCCACTATCGACACGTCCCTATTGTTGATACCGAGAACCGACCGATTGGCATGGTTTCGATTCGTGACGTAATCTCTTATCTCGTTGAGGAATTTTCCCAAGAAGTTTTAGCACTACCTCCGCGGCCCGTTCGAGATGCCATGAAAGCCCGAGAAGGTGCGTAAATGTTTTAGAACTTTTCATATTGTATAGGTGCGTTTTCCAAGTGCACCTATAAGAAAAAGGAAGCGATTGTGATGCGCAAGCCAGTAGAGCAAATTGAGGCGGCGACTATCCTTTTTGCTGGCGACTCGGGTGATGGGTCGCAGACCATTGGCACACAAATGACTGAGACCACTGCACTCATTGGTAACGATGTCGCCACGCTACCCGATTATCCCGCTGAAATTCGAGCGCCCGCTGGATCTTTAGCTGGTATCTCCGGGTTCCAACTCCACTTCTCAAGCGAACAAATTCATACGCCAGGTGATCTCTGCGACGCACTTGTCGCAATGAACCCCGCCGCATTAAAAGTTCATCTGCACAAACTCAAACCCAATGGCATTCTTATTGTTAATACGGATAACTTTGCACGTCGCTCGCTACGTCTCGCTGGATATGAAGACAGTCCTCTCGAAGATGGGACCCTCGCAAAGTACCAAGTCTTCCCAGTCGAATTAACACGGCTCACTCGAAAAGCACTCGAAACAACTGACCTCTCTACGCGAGAAATTGATCGGTGTAAAAACTTTTTCGCGCTCGGTATGATCTTGTGGCTATATAACCGGTCCATGGAATATACAATGAAGTGGATAAAGACAAAGTTCGCCAGAAAGCCACAGTATATCGAAGCAAACATTCTCGCACTCCGTGCTGGCAATACTTACTGTGAGGCTACCGAACAATTCGCTGTCTCTTATGATGTGAAACCCGCATCCTTTGAACCTGGAACCTATCGCAACATTGAAGGAAACATGGCGACAGTGCTTGGGCTCATCGCAGCTTCGCATCAGTCCGGTCTTCCCCTCGTCTACGGCAGCTATCCGATAACACCCGCAAGCGATATCCTTCACGGTCTCGCCCAATACCGAAATTTCGGGGTCGTCACGATGCAGATGGAAGATGAGATTGCAGCTGTTGGGGTCGCAATCGGTGCCGCATTTAGTGGGTCACTCGGTGTCACGGGTAGCAGTGGTCCCGGGCTTGCTCTTAAATCGGAAGCCATTAATCTCGCTATGATTGCGGAACTTCCGCTCGTGGTCTGCAATATCCAACGGGCGGGTCCCTCAACCGGAATGCCCACAAAAACGGAACAGTCGGATCTCTTACAAATGTTTTACGGTCGGAACGGTGAGTCTCCTATTCCTATTATAGCTCCCTCGCGTCCGCACGACTGTTTTGAAGCGGTTTATGAAGCCTGCCGCATCGCCGTGAAGTATAGGACACCCGTGATTTTCCTCTCGGACCTCTATATTGGGATGGGTGCTGAACCTTGGCGGGTTCCCAAACTTTCTGAATTACCAGAGATTAAAGCAGGTTTTGCGGGACGTGAACATGCCCATGGTAACGGGTTTGAACCCTATCAGCGCGATCCAGATACCTTGGCGCGGCCTTGGGCGAAACCCGGAACCCCTGGCTTAGAACACCGTATCGGCGGCTTAGAGAAATCCGATATAACAGGCCATGTAAGTTATGACCCTGAAAATCATCAGCGGATGGTAGAAATCCGAGCAGAAAAAGTCGCTCGTGTTGCCGATGAAATACCGCCAACGGAGGTGTTTGGTGCACAAGAGGGGGATATTCTCCTTCTCGGATGGGGCGGCACTTACGGCGCAATCCGAACGGCAGCGGAAAATTACCGCGCAGAAGGACTTCCCGTCGCACACGTCCATCTCCGACATCTCAACCCTTTCCCCAACGACTTGGCAGATATTCTCAATAGATTTAAAAAGATTCTCATCCCCGAACTAAACACAGGTCAACTCCTTCAACTCATTCGTGCTACCTACCTTATCGATGCAATCGGATTCAACAAAGTACAGGGACAACCCTTCCACGTATTTGAGTTGGAGACTAAAGTCGACCAACTACTTAAAGAGTTAGGACACCTTTAGCCTCAAATGCCAAAGGCGGTAAACACATCATGAAAAGGAAAAGAACTTCACGGATTCCGGGGGGGGCACCTACCCTCTCCAAAAAAGATTTCGAGTCCGACCAAGATGTACGCTGGTGCCCCGGTTGCGGTGATTATTCCATTCTGGCACAGACACAACGGATTATGCCTGAACTCGGCATCCCCCGCGAGAACATCGTCTTTATCTCTGGCATCGGATGTTCAAGTCGATTCCCGTACTACATGAATACCTACGGGTTCCACACCATCCACGGCAGAGCCCCAACGATCGCCTCCGGCGTAAAGATGGCGAACCCGGACCTCTCTGTCTGGGTTATCACAGGCGATGGTGATGCGCTTTCAATCGGTGGCAACCACTTTATCCATGCGATGCGTCGTAATTTCGACATCAACGTTTTGCTCTTCAACAATCGCATCTACGGACTCACCAAAGGTCAGTACTCACCCACTTCAGAGCAAGGAAAACAGACGTACTCGACCCCGCTCGGTTCTCTGGAGGCCCCCTTTAATCCGATTAGCCTCGCTTTGGCTTCAGGGGCGACCTTTGTGGCGCGCTCCCTTGACCGAGATCCGGATCATTTGCGGACGATGATTAAGTCAGCGTTTGAACATAAAGGCACCTCCTTCATTGAAATCTATCAAAACTGCAACATCTTTAACGATGGTACTTTCTTTCCATACACAGAGAAGGACACGAAGTCTGACAATACCGTATTCTTGGAGCACGGCGAACCCCTCGTTTTTGGCGCAGAACATAACAAAGGCATCCGACTCAACGGATTCCAACCTGAAGTCGTTGAGACCACAAATGGGGACTACACCACCGACGACCTCATCATCCACAACCAATACGCTGAGGATACTACCTTGGCGAACTTCCTCGCCGGGATGAGTGATACGCTTGATATGCCACATCCTGTTGGTATTTTCCGCAGTGTCCGACACCCGTGTTATGAAGATGCGATGACCAACCAGATCAACGGTGCAAAAGATCGGGTAGGCGAAGGCGACCTTGAGGCATTACTCAACGCTGGTGAAACGTGGACTGTGTCGTAATGGCGGTCAGCGGTCAGGGCGCTGCGCTCTCAGCGGTCAGTAGTCGGGATTTTGAGCAGGATAGCGGTAGAACGCCGAACCAAGGCAGGCGCGGTTTGAATGCACGTCGCATTTAGTCGAGTACGCCGTAAAACTGCGCCTATAAAATTGAGGGGGCAGACACGCATGAGGATTTATATTTTAACTGACCTGGAAGGCGTTGCGATGGTATCTCGCTTCAGTCAAACCCGTGAGGAAGGTCCCCTGAAACAGGCAGCCATGAAACTATTGACGCAGGAAGTCAATGCTGCTGTCGATGGCATTCTGGATGTGGTTACGGACGCAGAAATTGTCGTCTGGGATGGACACGGGACTGGCGGAATTGATGTACTTGACTTTCATCCGCAGGCGAAACTCATTGCGCGGGGGCCAATTCGTCCGCCCTACTATCTTGACGAGGGTTACGATGCCCTCTTTTTCGTCGGGCAACACGCTATGGCAGGTACGCCGAACGCACCCTTAAGTCATACGTATTCTTCTGTGTCAATTGAATACTACAAACTCAACGGAAAGATGATTGGGGAATTCGGATGCCGTGCAGCCTTAGCAGGCACTTTTGATCTCCCAACGGTTTTCATCTCTGGCGACGATAAAGCCGTTTCGGAAGCGAAGGAACTTGTCCCTGACATTTATGGCGTTGAAACCAAACAAGGTCTCGGACAGGAACTGGCACTGCATCTATCGCCACAACGGTCGCGCGAACTGATCCGAGAAACTGCTGCGACTGCCTGCCAAAATATTACTGAGATCCCACCGTTTAAAATTGATCCACCGTATGAATTTGAAGTTCGGGTGCTTGAAGGTAAATCAATTGATAGGTATCTGGAACGCGGTGCCGAGAAGGTTGAAAATCGCACTGTCCGTTGGTATAGTGACGACCTATGTGCGTTGTCTATTTAGCGTTTTTCTGTAGCATAAACTGTTGGCTTGTGTTCTGTTGAGCTCTAATGCATAAGAAACCACTAATGCGACATCAATTTTCAGAAATAATAGTAGTCACTTCCCGATAAACGAAAGATCGTCAATGCGTAATGTGCCTCCGCGGACAATAGATTTTTACCAGATTCCAAACGGTCACGAGCCTTTTACAAGATGGTTCTTTTCACTTCGGGATACAAACATACGACGACGCATTCAAGCACGGCTTATCGCTATTGAAACGGGGAACCTTGGAGATCGAAAACCCGTCGGTGAGGGGGTTTGGGAACTACGACTTGACTTCGGGCCAGGCTATCGTGTCTATTATGGTGAAGTGGATAATACAGTTGTTCTGATCCTTTGTGGAGGCGATAAGTCTTCGCAGAAACGAGATATTGAACGCGCGAAAAATTATTGGAGAGAATACAAAGAGAGGTTTAGACAATGAAAATTTATGGAACATGGGACGCATTCATCATTGAACAACTCGCGGAAGAAGAAAGTGTTGGAGATTTTCTCGATGCAGTCATAGAAGAATATCAGATCCACAGGGATCTCGCCATAGTTCAGTTGGCACTTCAGTATGTCGTTGAAGCACAAGGCGGCATTTCTGAACTTGCTAAGCAAATAGACATAGAACCAGCTCTCCTATCAGAGGTGTTAGAGGACACTAAAGCACCACGGATTGATACGCTCAAAACCGTACTCAGTGCTTTGGGCTGCTGTCTTCCTATTGATCCTCTGGAAACAGCAAGTACCCCTATTACAGCTGCAACCGGCGGATCAGCAGTTACCTCCATAGAGACTGTAGCCCCTAATCACAACCTCGATTAACATTACATTTCAACAAAGGACAGATAGATATACGCGTGAATAGCACTGCACAAGCCGTTGAACTTATCCACGAATAACTGAAAATGAACAAACAAGCAATCAAATCCGCCCTATCCGCACTCCCCGCCAGCGACTTTTTAGAAAATCAAAAAACCTCTTAGCGACCCTCGGTTACCAAAGCGAACGCACCCTCGAACTCTCGGGCACCGTCCACGACTTCCTTGAGGAATTCCCAGCACTCAACCCGAACACCAAAACCGAACAAGAATTCCAAAACAACATCGAATCCGTGAAACTCGTCTTCCAATTCACAAGCGACGAAATCGACGATGATCCACAAATGACGTTGCTGGAGTCCAATGCCTTTGATAAAGGCAACATCAGCAGCTTCCTGTTCTGTGCAGTCGAACTCAAAGACAATACCTACTCCCGCACCCAATACGCCGAGTTCACACGAGAAATTAACAAACGTCTGATCGCACCGACTGTCCTCTTGTTTCGCGCTGGTCATCGCCTGACGGTTGCGTTTGCCGACCGCCGTCCAGACAAAACCAATGAGGACCGCGATGTCCTCGGACAAGTTACCCTCATCAAAGACATCCGTCTCAACGATCCACACCGCGCACATCTCGACATCCTCTCCGAACTCTCATTTGAGGCATGCGTCAAGTGGATAGACGACAACAAAAAACCGAAAAACTTCGACGGACTCCTATCAGCATGGCTCGCCAAACTCGACACCGAAGAGCTCAACAAACAGTTCTATCGAAAACTGTTCGCGTGGTATGAATGGGCAATAGAAGCAGCAACGTTCCCAACAGACGAAAACCGCGTTTTGAAACCAGAGGAACATGTCATCCGCCTCATCACACGCCTGCTCTTTATCTGGTTTATCAAAGAAAAAGGACTGGTCACTGAAGCGTTGTTCAACAAAGCACAAGTCCAAGGTTTATTGGCAGAAGACGACTTTGATAACGGCGATGCCTACTACCGCGCCGTGCTACAAAACCTCTTTTTCGCCACACTCAACACCGAAATAGACGAACGTAAGTTTAGCAAGGAAAACTATTCGGGTAATCGTAATTTCTCACGGTACCGCTATAAAACGCAGATGCGCGATCCTGACAAACTTTTGGAACTTTTTGCCAACACACCTTTCATCAACGGTGGCTTATTTGACTGCTTAGATACCTTCGATGGACCCAAAGACGGAGGGTACCGTATAGACTGTTTTTCCGATGTCGATTACAAAAAACTGAGCATCCCGAACCGTCTCTTTTTTCACGAAAGCCGAGGACTTATTCCGCTACTTGAACACTACAAATTCACTGTTGAAGAAAACACACCGATAGAGCAGGAAGTCGCACTCGATCCCGAACTGCTCGGTAGAGTGTTTGAAAACCTACTCGCCGCCTACAACCCCGAAACCGGGGCAACCGTGCGAAAACAGACCGGCTCCTACTACACGCCACGCCCAATTGTCGATTATATGGTAGATGAGGCGTTAGTCGCCACGCTCTCCCCAAAATGCCACCCAACCGATGGCGACGCAAAACTGTGGGACGAACGGTTACACTATCTCCTCGACTACGCACAAACCTTTGACGATGCCAATGAATGGTTTGACGACCCTGAGACAGATGCAATCGTTCGCGCAATTTCTGAACTCAAGATGTTGGATCCCGCAGTCGGTTCCGGCGCGTTCCCGATGGGGATGCTCCACAAGTTGACGCTTGCACTCCGACGACTCGATCCAGACAACGCCCGATGGGAGAAGTTGCAGAAGGAACGCGCCGTCCAGCGAACCGAAGCGGCGTATGATACGCAAGATGACCAAACACGGCGTGAGGAAC
>VXZL01000441.1 GCA_009845505.1 Candidatus Poribacteria bacterium
ACTTTAATAGGGATAACGAACTTGAAAATTATCTGCAAGAATATAACGATACATTTGAAGAAAAGTGCCGTTTAGAGATTGGATTTCAAAGAGTTTTTAAGTTTATAGAAGCGTGTGGATTTCTTCAAAATAGCCGTGTCTGGCGAAAGGCGGATCTATTTACTTTGCTTGTGGAGATTTATAGAGCGTTAGTTAAAGAAAACAAACCACTTCAGCCTGCAAAAGTTGGAGAACAGCTGCGACAGTTTTACGAATTAGTAGAAAGGTTAGGACAGCGAGGGTTAGACAGTGAGGTTGAAAAGGAAGACAAGAGAATAGCAGAGTACCTTACAACGACTAGACAAGCGACCAACGATAGGATGACCCGTATAAATAGAGGAAAGATTTTACAAGATGTGATTAGCGGAAAATTTTTCGACGAGAAACAAGATTAACTGTTTTAGCAATACCTTCGCCTATTATAAGGTGTTGCTTTGAGAGCCTTGCTTGTGGGCAGTTTGATAGATGTTAGAGCGGGTTTATGCAGCTCTACTGCTTCCTCAAACCTTCTACGTTGTAGCATACGCCATAAGCTACACGCGCATTTCGCGTTGATTCCTATCAGTTTGTGAGTGACAGTTCCCAATCCTGTAAATCCGATAATCCTGACTCTGACGACCAAATGTCCCAAAAATCCGCGTCTTCTGCGTCCACAATCCGTGTCATCCGCGATTTGTGGCGGACTCGCCTCGGTTCATGTCCTAAGGCATGAATACCGTTGATTCATGCGACGTGCCTTCAGACAACACTTTCAACAAGATATTTACACACCCCAGAAATCCGTGTAATCTGCATAATCCGTGAAAATCCGTGATTCAGATAATTGTAGTTGACATGCTCACCCTTTTTTTGTAAAATGTATCCTATACAACTTATAGAGGTATTTTGAGAACCGCAGATTGATTTGGAGAGGAGATAAAATAATAAAATGGCTAACAACGTTTTTCCACCGGAAGACACTACCTATCCTATAGATAACGCATACGTCAACAGTTTAGAGGCATACGAAGCACAATATGCCGAGTCCGTCCGAGACCCTGAAGCATTTTGGGCAACGGTTGCGGAACGGTTGACGTGGTATCAAAAATGGCATACCGTTCGCGATTACGACTTCGTCGAAGCGGAAATTAAATGGTTTGAAGGCGGCACACTGAATGCTTGTTATAATTGCCTTGATCGGCATGTAGAGGCTGGACACGGCGATGCAACCGCTATTATCTGGGAGGGAAACGATCCATCTGAAGATAAAACCTTTACCTTTGATGAACTGCTAACTGAGGTCAAAAAATTTGCCAACGTTCTCAAGGCACAAGGCATTGAAAAAGGCGACCGCGTTTGTATCTATCTACAGATGGTTCCAGAGTTAGCCATCGCGATGCTCGCATGCGCACGGATTGGTGCCGTTCACTCCATCGTCTTCGGGGCATTTTCAGCGGAATCCCTCCGAGACCGGATTAACGACTCGGCGTGCAAAATGCTCATAACACAAGATACCGCAATGCGCGGACCCCGTAGCGATATACCCATGAAAGCTAACGCCGATGCCGCTGTTGCCGAATGCCCATCCATTGAAAAGGTCGTCGTCGTCAAGCGTACCGGCGATACAGTCGATTTCGATGCTTCGCAGGATATTTGGTGGCATGAAGCGATGGCGAATGCCGATGCCGAGTGTGAACCCACTGTTATGGATGCTGAAGATCCCCTGTTTATTCTTTATACCTCCGGTTCAACTGGGAAACCCAAGGGGGTTTTACATACCACAGGCGGTTATCTCACCTATACATCTTACACACACCAACAGGTTTTTGACTACCACGAGGGGGATGTCTACTGGTGTACCGCTGATATAGGATGGATTACTGGGCACTCTTACATCATCTACGGTCCACTTGCGAATCGGGCGATTACCGTTATGTTTGAAGGCGTGCCAAACTATCCCGACTTTGGAAGATTTTGGCAGGTCGTCGAAAAGCATCGTATCAACATCTTCTACACCGCGCCAACCGCACTCCGCGCATTGATGAAGGAAGGCGATACATGGGTCGAGAAATATGACCGCTCCACACTCAGGTTACTCGGCACGGTCGGCGAACCCATCAAAGAGCCAGAGTGGTTATGGTACTACAATACCGTTGGCGATGGGCGTTGCCCGATTGTCGATACGTGGTGGCAGACGGAGACTGGCGGAATCTTGATGACACCGCTGCCCGCAGCAACGCCATTGAAACCCGGTTCAGCAACTTTCCCGTTCTTTGCAATTGAACCTGTGATACTCGATGAAGAAGGGAACGAGGTGGAAGGCAACCCGGCGACTGGGTATCTCTGTATTAAAACCGCCTGGCCCGGTATCATGAGGACCGTCTATGGCGACCATGAACGGTTCTTGGATACCTATTTTCGCCGATTTCCCGGCTACTATATGACCGGGGACGGTGTCCTACGCGATGAAGATGGATACTATTGGATTACAGGTCGTGTTGACGATGTTCTGAATGTCTCTGGACATCGATTGGGAACTGCCGAAGTTGAAGGGGCAATCGGACAGCATGAAGCGGTCGCAGAAGCAGCCGTCGTCGGTTACCCGCACGACATCAAAGGGCAAGGGATCTATGCCTATGTCACGCTGATGACGGGTGAATCTCCGTCTGATACGGTAGAAACCGGTATCAAACTGGCGGTACGGCAACATATCGGACCTATTGCCACACCTGATAAGATCCAGTTTACACCCGCATTGCCAAAGACGAGATCCGGAAAAATTATGCGGCGTATCCTCCGAAAGATCGCAGAAGGCGACCTCTCTGAGCTCGGTGATACCTCAACGCTTGCTGATCCAACGGTTGTTGATGCTTTGGTTGAAGGTAGGCAGTAGATTTGCGTATTGTATTTATAATGAATGAGGGACAGAAATTGGCATCAGCACAAAATATTGTAGACGAATTGAAGAAACAGGGCATTACGCATGCCATAGGCGTTCCTGATAACGGTAGCGCGCGGATTTATGAAATTTTGCGGGCAGAACCCGATATCGAAGTTATCACGGTAACCCGTGAGGGTGAGGCGTTTGCTATTGCTTCTGGGTTGTACGTGGGTGGTAGAAAACCCGTCATCATCATTCAGAATACAGGTTTTCTGGAGTCCGGCGATGCCATTCGCGGCACTGTTGTTAACATGCAAGTACCAGTAGTCGTATTTATTGGTTATCGTGGGTATCACAACCGCGACGCAAATGGGAATTGGGTCGATTCTGTAGCAACCTTTCTTGAACCGACGCTGAAAGCGTGGAATTTGCCTTATGAAATGTTGGAGACGGATGACGATATTTCGTGTATCGGTAGAGCGTTTGAAAAAGCTGCTACCACTTCGTTTCCTGCAGCAGTGCTACTGATCGGACATGCTACATAGTTTGCTGTGGTTATAATTTGGTAGTTATGAAGTATGGTAAACGTCAAAAATAAATAGACATTCTCCGCTCCGTGGTAGGCGAGGTTTCTAACCTCGCCGGTGTAGAGTGTCCAATTAATTAATGCTAAGGTTTACCATAAGTGCGAAATAATGGATAAATTTTGGTAAAATGTGAGGTTATACGGCTTTTTTTTGCAATATTTCATTTTTTTTTAAACATTTTACTTGACAAAGCGTTTAAA
>VXZL01000178.1 GCA_009845505.1 Candidatus Poribacteria bacterium
CTCCGACACCACGAACCGTGGCTCAAATGGGCGGGCAAACAGGAGACAAAATCTTTCACCGTCGACCCCGTTGCGTTGCATATCCACGAACGCGTGAGTGCAAAAGCCATCTTGAAAGTTGCAGAACGCCAGAACGTCCAGCGCGATCTCTTTGCCGACCCACAGCAGACGTATGGCGAGGCAGTCGATTTTTACCAGCACGACGTAGATTGGGCAAACCGTCTCATCCTCGGCGATAATCTCACCGTGATGAGCTCCCTTGCACACCGAGAAGACCTCGCTGGCAAGGTGCAGATGATTTACATCGACCCACCGTACGGCATCAAGTACGCCTCCAATTTCCAACCGACTGTTTTTCGGCGAGATGTAAAGGATAGAGAACAGGATTTGACGCGGGAACAAGAACAGATTAGAGCCTATCGTGATACGTGGACGCTCGGTATCCACTCCTATCTTGCTTACCTGCGGGATCGATTGATTATTGCTAAAGAGTTGTTGACGGATAGCGGGAGCATCTTTGTGCAGATTAGCGACGAAAATATCCATCGTGTACGGTGTGTTATGGATGAAGTGTTTGGAGGTGAAAATTTCTTTAGTCTTATCACTTTTAAGAAAACATTACCTCTTGGAAGTTCTGGAATGGCAGGCATCTCTGATTATTTAATTTGGTATGCCAAAGACAAGGAAAACATTAAGTATAAAGAGTTGTTTGAGGAGAAACCAATTGGAGAAAATACAGGTTACACTTGGATAGAGTTTCCAGACGGTAGTCGCCGAAAAATGTCATCCAACGAGCGAAGAGATCCGCGCCTGCTACCTTTGGAGGGACGTGTTTTCTTTACAAGTGCCCTTGCATCGTCTGGCTATACTGCAACTTGCATGTACGACTTTGAGTTTGAAAATCGTCTTTTTAGGTGTGGAAAAAAAAGTTGGCGAACACATAAAGAGGGGATGCAACGTGTAATTGCTGGGAACCGCATAATGGCAAGTGGTGCGTTGCCTAATTTCATTCAGTATCATGATGATTTTCCAGTTCAACGGCTGCACAATTTGTGGAATGATACTCACGGGGCAACAGATATGAAGTATACTGTCCAAACTTCTACTAAGGTTATCCAACGGTGCCTCCTCATGACCACTGACCCTGGCGATCTCGTTCTCGATCCTACTTGTGGAAGTGGCACAACTGCTTATGTTGCAGAGCAATGGGGTAGACGCTGGATTACGATTGATACTGGGCGAATCGCAATCACTTTGGCACGGCAACGACTCTTAACTGCAAGTTTTGAATATTACAAAGTCAAGAATGAACAGAAAGGTGTAACTGGAGGTTTCTTCAATAAAACCGTCCCGCATGTTATGCTTAAAAGCATCGCTCAAAACACCGCGCTTGACCCGATCTTCGAGAAACATGAACCAATTCTTAAAGAGAATCTGGATATACTTAATAAAAAATTACTTAATACCCCCTGCAAGTTCCGTGCCAAATTGCTTTCTAAACTTGCGAAAAAAGAGAGACGCGAAGGAAAGCGGTCTATCACAGAGGCGGATCGGCGACGCTGGCAACTCCCAGAAACAGTCTGGCAAGAGTGGGAAGTACCGTTTGATACCGACCCAGACTGGCCCCAAGCCTTACAAAATGCCCTCATTGATTACCGCAAAGCATGGCGGACAAAGATGGACGAGGTGAACGCTTGTATCGCTGCGTCCTCTGAAGGTGAGGAGTTGGTTGATCAGCCGGAAGTAGACAGAAAACGGATACGGGTAAGCGGTCCCTTCACAGTCGAAGCCGTACAACCGCCCGAAGAATCCCTTGATATTGACTCCCCTATCGGTGGTGAACCGGAAGAAACTTTGGACACTTACGACGCTGAGACAGATGGACAGGATGCTGTCAACGCTGAGGCATACCTCGACCAGATGATTCGTTTGCTCCGAAATGACGGTGTGCGATTTCCCAACAACCAGACGCTGATGTTTGACACACTTGACCCGCTTGAAGGTGATGTCCTCCACGCCGAAGGCAGTTGGGAAGATGACGATACCGAACGCCGCGTCGCTGTCGTGTTTGGTCCCCAGCACGGACCTGTAACGGCTATGCAGGTCGAACAGTGTTTACGTGCCGCGTATCGGTTTGGCTATGATGATCTCGTTTTTGCAGGCTTCAGTTTCGACGGTGCCGCACAAGCTGCTATCCAAGACGACCTGAATCCCAACGTCCGTATTCACATGGCACACATCAACCCTGATGTTGCGATGGGTGGTCTACTTAAGGAGACACCCTCCAGCCAGCTGTTCACCGTGTTCGGGCTGCCTCGCACGGAGCTTAAGGAGATTGGCAACGGAGAATACATCGTCAAGATGGAGGGTGTGGACATCTACAATCCCGTAGACAACACCGTGAGTTCTGCTGGTGCGGATAAAGTTGCGGCGTGGTTTGTGGATTCCGATTATGACGGTCGTACCTTCTGTATCACGCAAGCCTTCTTCCCAGACAAAAGCGCGTGGAACAAAATCGCCCGCGCCGTCAAAGGCGTGATTGATGCTGACAATTTTGAGAAGTTTAGCGGAACGGAGTCTTTCCCGTTCCGTGCTGGCGAACACGCCTGTGTCGCTGTCAAGGTTATTGATCCGCGCGGGAATGAGGTGATGCGGGTGCATAATTTGGGGGAGCAGCGGTATTAAAAGTAGTAGGCACACGCCGTGTGCCGTCCACAAAAAAAGTGTGAGCGTAGGCACAGAGGACGTGCGATGAATCACACTACTACGAACTGGAATTTGATTCTCTCGGCGGGTGATATATGCTGATTGTCTGAATCGCGGATTACGCGGATGACCCGGATTAACGCTGATTAGAGAGCATTTGTTGTCATCAAAAGTTTCAGTACCAGCAGGGCGATATGTGCTGATTGTCTACATTTCGGATTTACATAATGAACAAAGGGATATTTGATGGTTTTACTGTGAATATATTTACTGATGCAGAAGGGTATTATCAGGGGCACCTCATGGAATTCCCAAGCATTTCTGCGTTTGGGCTAACCCCAGCTGAGACGTTTCGCCAGTTAGTAAAGGCCTGGAAATTAATGAAAGAAGGGCTCAGGGAACGCGAAAAACAACATACAGCCTTTGTATTAGACTTCTTTAAAGATGAGGAAAAAGTTTATGAACGTAGTCGTCCGCCACAAATTGAAGCACTTTCAGAACAAGCACTTTCAGACGTATTCTGTGATGAAACAAGCAGCCTCAAGATCAAATATAGGGCTGCTCTAATTTTGTTGGTTTTGAAAAAATCCACCAAATTTGCACCCATTTGCTTAGAATTCCTAAAGCTCATGGTTAACAAGGAAGTTGATAAGAAAGATTTTGAAAAATGGTTAGATGTTGTGGGTTTTGCTGATCTTCTTCTCGATCTGAGTATAATAGAGGCTTATCAAGAAATTAAAGATTTCATCCATTACTTGCTGACAGAGAACCCAAGACATAGGAATTTCTTCATAGATCTTGCTGTGCTTTCACTTACCAACCGTATCCTGTTATCGAATAAGAGAGAGGTAATTCCTATACTCAAATCAATTATGTCCCATTTTCAATGTTTCTCAAGCAATCATCTAATGTGGATGGCTGAGTGTTTTGATAAGTTTCAGGATACGGTAGGGATAAAGGATATCTTGACAAACCATTT
>VXZL01000198.1 GCA_009845505.1 Candidatus Poribacteria bacterium
AGCCTGTAGAGAATGCTTTTATAGTTAAAGTTACAGTCGTTACGAGATTGTGAAAAACGGGGTTAGGAAACCTCGTCAACTGGAAAGAGGGATCCACATGTCCTATAAAAGAGTGCTCTTAATCATTTTTATTACAGGTATCGGTGCGGGTCTTGTCTACTTTCTTACTCAGCTGGAAGAGTCAGCGACGAAAGAGACGGCGGAGTCCCGTCCAGTTGCGCTCCCGTATAGCTGGGTTGGTAATATCACAAAATCACAAATTGCGGAGCCTTCAGGTATTACTTATCACGCAGTCCGGCGGAGCCTATTTATCGCCGACGATTCTGGGAGTATTCATGAAGTTCGGTTAGACGGTACTCTGGTTCAATCGAAAGGATTGAGCGAACGCGACCTTGAAGGCATTACAGTGAACTCGGATACGGGTATGCTATACGCTGTGGTTGAAGATGACGAAGCAATCTTAGAATTGGATGCAGAGACACTGACAATTCAGCGGGAATTCAGGATTGACAGGAATTTTGAAGGCGAACAGCTCTTGAAAAAAGGGGGTATGGGTATCGAAGCGATCGCCTTTGTCCCAGATGCTTCGCACCCCGAAGGAGGGACCTTCTGGGTTGGCAATCAATCGTTTAGCCTCAAACCGCAGGATGAACCCTCGGTTATATGTGAAGTGCGTGTTCCGCTTCGCTCGGGAACAGCCCGTAAGGCAGAAGGCACTATTATTAACGCCTACCGGATGAATTTCATTGATATTTCAGGGTTGGCTTATGATTCACAAGGTGATCACCTAGTCTTAGTCAGCGATGCAAGCAACTTGTTGGTGGAACTGAAAAAGGAAGGCACAATCCTGGGGCAATACCTCTTACCCGGTGATGAACAAGAAGGCGTTGTATTGGATGGGTTGGGCTATATGTATATCGCTCAGGAAAATGGAGAGATTATTAAATTAGCCGATCGAAGGCTGCGTTAGACGCTCGGTCTGCCTGTAGCGGCACACCTATTTTTTCGTTTTATCCATCGCTATCTTCAAAACGAAGCGCAACGATGTCCGGCATCAAGCCAAGGACGAGCGTTAGAGATGAATACTGCTCTGCCGTGTAGCCTTGGTCTACCCGCCAGAGGACTTGTACATTTCCTTCATCATAGAGAACGCCGTAGACAAGTTTTTTACCATCAGCATTTTCTAAATGGAAATATCTGCGGCGTTTCGCGTCCATAGTTCTTTCTTTAGGTGAGGAAAGTAGCGAGGCGTGAACCTCGCCTGACGGAGATTAAAATCTTCACTATTCAAGTGTGACAAAATCTGCCTCCACACGATGCGGAATGATCCCTGCGTCGTTGCCGCGGTGGAGCAATTCTCGGACCCCAGCTCTCCCCTTCTCACCATAATCAAGGGTATAGTCATTGACATACATCCCGACGAACTTATCAGCCAGTGCGGTCTCCATGTCACGCGCATAGGTCATAGCGTATTCTAACCCACGCGCTCGATGTTCAAGTGAATATTGAATGCTCTGCTTGAGCAGTGCTGTTATTTGGCGAATTTTCTCAGTGCCGAGGTTGCGGCGTATGACGTTCGCACCGAGGGGTAAGGGAAGTCCTGTTTCCTCGTGCCACCACTCTCCTAAATCGATAACCTTGTGAAGCCCTTCACGGGCATAAGTCAATTGTCCCTCATGAATAATGAGTCCGGCATCCACTTCGTCCTGTTGAACGGCATCTAATATTTTATCAAAGGGACGAGTCTCTGCCTGAAAATCAGGTTGGAAAAGGCTCAATGTAAGGTAAGCAGTCGTCATTTTGCCTGGAATAGCGATGCGTTTCCCTTCAAGGGTATCCATCGGTGCCTTAGCAACAACAAGCGGTCCATATCGGTCTCCGATGCTTGCGCCGCAGGGCATCAGTGCGTAATCCTTGGCGACATAGGCGTAAGCGTGAACAGAGATTGCCGTGACTTCGAGTTCAGCAGCGAGTGCCCGCTGATTCAAAGTCTCAATATCTTCAATAACATGAACAATTTCAAAGGGTCCAGTTGAAATCAGCCCTTTGGCAAGAGCATAGAACATAAATGCATCGTCGGAATCGGGACTGTGTCCAATCCGAATTTTTTCTGTTTGTGACATAGGGTTCCTTCTCAAGACTTATTTGTGTCTAATAATCCTCAATATTTTCGTAAAAATCAGTTTCTGGTAGGTACTCCTCTTCATTGAGTTCTTCCTCCTCATACGCCTCATATTCAGGGAGTGTGAGGAGTGCTTCTATCTCACTTGGATTCTCAATACGGAGTTTACAAATCCAACCGTCACCTTCAGGGAAACGGTTGAGGAGTTCAATATCATCCTCAAGAGCGGTGTTGACCTCATAAACCTCACCACTGACAGGTGCGTGGATATAGAAATTTCTGCCATCAGAGGTTTCGAGGTGTCCCATAATCTCGTCTTGCTCAAATTCACCAAGAGACGGCAATTCAATAAAAATGATGTTGCTATAGATTTCCTGGGCGCGCTCGGTGATCCCGACGCTACACTCCTTTGAATCAAGGATCTCAGCCCACTCATGTGTTATTGTATATTTTATCTCAATATTATTCATCGCGAATCCCTCCGAATTCGTCAGACATAAGTCAGAATCGCGTCTTTGCGTTGCTAAAAAGTTTGTCCAAGTGAAAAGGTATAAACAGCTTCGCCTTGGACGACATGAAGGCGTTCTGATTCTTCTACCGTAGGTTTGAATTGCGGGACATAAGCGGCGTTTAGTGTTATGCCGCCGGCTCGGACACCCAGCCCGAAACATATCCCTTCCGCCTTCCAGAGTCGTTCCTGCGTTTCAAAGGCAGCGTCTTGAAGTAGAAAGACCGAGGCGTAGCGTTTTTCAGTGTGCCTGAGATACCCAATCCTACCACCAATCCAATTTTTATACCACAGTTCTGCCCCGACATTTGCCCGAATGCCATCGCGGAAGGGTGGATGTGTGTCTAAACCGACCCGTAATGATACGTTTGACAATTCGCGGTGATAGGCAATACCAACAACAATTGTGCGTTCTATTCTATCAGGAATTTCAACATTAGAAAAGGAGAGCCCATTGCTTAGGTTCCGCGCCGCAATACCGACGTGGATTCCACTGTCAAATTGCTGAATAATACCGACGTTATAGGCATAACCGTGTCCGAGATGCTCTTTCGCATCAACATCAACAACTTTTGAACGCAGCCATTTCGCGTCAAACCCGATAACAGTGTTGCGAAGGATATTTACCCCATAGCCGAAACCGATAGCGAGATTATTTTCGGGAAAACTATTGACCGCTTTTCCAAGATAGTCAACGCGTCGAAAGGAACCTTCTTGCCCAAAAGCAAATGCGAACCCAAATGCGCCAAATTTACCCATTGGAAAGACCCAGTTGAGCATTTCAATGCCAGAGGCGCGCTGTTCAAACCGACTGTAGTCCTCATAAGTAGCGTCGTCATTCGGTTTAGCGAGAAGGGTAATCGTGCGTGGAAAACGGATTGTATGAACGACAAACCTGTTTCCGGCTGGGGTACTGATACCCGCGGGGTTGTTCCCGAGTGCGTCTGCTCCACGGGTTACACCCGCGAAGCTGCCTCCCATTCCGTGATATTCGGCACCGAGGAGCTGCTTGAGAAACCCATTCGTTGTGGCGGTCATGTTCTCAGC
>VXZL01000067.1 GCA_009845505.1 Candidatus Poribacteria bacterium
GTCTTTAAACAATGTAGCATAGACTGTGAGTCTGTGCATCTTCTTCTGTAGCATAGTTTCCTATGAAGTTATGCCTTCCGGAGGGTCATCCGATGAAACATACGACACTAAAACTGTTTTTCGTTATCGTCTCGGTCGCGCTGTGCCAGTCCGTGTGTCCAAGCTTCGTAGATGCCGCGACGACCAGAGAAATCGTCTTTACATCAACCCGAGATGGAAATAAAGAAATTTACGTCATGAATTCTGATGGGAGCAAGCAGGTCAATTTAACGCGACATCGCGCTGACGATTTTGATCCGACTTGGTCGCCGGATAGAACACGGATCCTGTTTGTTTCGGACCGCGCCGCGCGGGTACGCGATCTGTATCTCATGGACGCAGACGGAACAAATGTCCGACGCGTCTTTCGTCGCATAAAACACAGAGAGCAGCCGACATGGTCCCCTGATGGAAGATTTATTGCGTATGTAACCCCTGAAGAGAATGCTATAAAAATTGCCACAGCAACCGGACACGCTGAAAGACATTTGACATTGACAAGCTGGGGAGGTGTTAACCCAGAATGGTCTCCTGACGGCTCAGAAATCGCTTATGATTGGAAAGCGAGTGGAAACATGCGGCTCATTAATGTGAACACCAAAGCTCCCCGCGTACTGCTGCCAGAACTGCAGAAATTTATAAGGTGGCAGCCTGCTTGGTCGCCTACCGGAGACAGGCTTGCTTTTGCCGCCCTCAAGTGGCCCGAAAATCACGTGGGAGCTCTGAGAGTAGACACCAAGTTGTCGCTTTACATCGCCAACCGAGATGGTACCCGGGTAAAGCACCTTGTTAAAGAACCGATTGTCAACCATCCCACTTGGTCTACAGACGGTAGCGAGATTCTCTATGAAAAACGCTTTGACGATGCCAGAAGAGAGCGACAACTCTTTAAGATTAGCGTGGAAGGCGGTAGACCGCAACAACTCACAAGTAAAGGAAGCAATTACCAAGCAGATTGGCTGCCTGATAACACCCCACTACCTGTTGAACCGACAACGTCTTCATTGACAACGGTATGGGGAAAAATGAAGCGCGAATAGTATCATGAACACCGATTAGACATTCAAGTTGCTGCTATCGGATATGGCGATAGAGCCTCGCAAGCTTCCCTGGCGAAACGCCGACAAAATAGAGCAAAGTCATAAGCCAGTTGTTCAGCGTTGTTCTAACAATCCCTCTTGCTTCCCAACGCCGGGCAGATATATGGATATAGGGCGTAAGCAGCGTTGTCTTGCCGAGTCGCCGTAGCTTCCTTGAAAATTCCATTTCCTCGAAAATCGGTACATTTGGAAAACCCCCAATTTTTTCAAAATCCGTTCGTGTGAGGAAAATGCCGCTATCCCCATAAAACACCCTCAGATACCTGCCTCGGATGTCGCCAGCTACCTCAATGAGGCGATATAGCACACTCTTTCCATCAATCTTCTGACGAAACCCTCCACCGACATGACCTGAAGAGAGTGCCCACACTACCGCTGCCAATGCTCCCGATTCAAGCCAAATATCGGCGTGCAAGAAAATCAGAATCTCACCTGTTGCCGCCGCTGCCCCCGCATTCAACTGCTTTGCCCTACCACGCTCAGATGTAATCACTCTCCCATATTTTTCTGCGATACCCACCGAAGCATCCGTACTCCCACCGTCAACAACAATAAGTTCGTGAGATCCCATTTCTGGCTGAAGCTGGGAGAGCGTTTTTTCCAGAAGCTTCGCCTCGTTCAGAATCGGCATAATCACCGAAATTTTCTGTAATGTCTCCATCGCGAACTAAAGCGGCGTTTTTAAAAACTGGTTTAGTGCAAGTATCGGAAAGACAGACGCATAAATCGGATCGGCATATCCACCAATAATCTCCCAATAGATACCCACAGACTGCTCGGGCCATGAACCGTCTTCCCGTTGATCTTTGAGCAAAAAGGCGATACCATCTTGAGCCGCACGCGTTTCTGGCGCAGCAAGTAGCAGGGAGTATGTGCTCCATGCCGTCTGTTCCACTGTGCTTTCAGTCGGGTTTCCAAACATATCTTCCCCCCAACCACCATCTGCGTTTTGACTGCGCGCCAACCATTCAACACCGCGCTGGACTTCAGGTACATCTTTCAGACCTACCTTGACAAGTACGATAATAGCGCACGCCGTCCCATAAGTATCCTTTGCTAACCAGAGATCCCGCCAATAGCCTTCTCGATTAATTTGCTTGCGAAGCCAGTCGATGCCTCGCTCCATCTCCCGATGCATATCGGGTTTATCCGCAACATCGCTCCGATCCAATTCAAAGAGTGCTTCAATGGCATGCGCCGTGATGCTGACACACCCAACATCCCCCTGTCCGGGTTGATAGGTACTCCATCCGCCATCGCGACTTTGCTGGGTCTTTAACCATGCAACACCCCGGCAAATCGAATGATCTAAAGCACCTCGGTCAACCGCTGGACTCACCCGAAGCGAACGGATAAGTGCTAAAGTTCCGAGCGCGGTATCGTCGGCATCGCTTGGAAGTGTACTATCGTCCAATCCCGAAAACGCCCAACCCCCATCAGCATTTTGATGTTGAACGAGCCACTGTGCGGCGCGCCCCACTTCATCGGTGAGCTCAAGATTCAGCGGCGCGGTCCCATCATTTACAGAACCCAACTCCGTCAGCGTCATAATGCTTAACGCAGTATCCCAAACATTCAAGTTCAACGCCTCTCTGCACCCGCCATCAGGATTTTTGGTAGTACGAAGCCAGTCAATACCACGCTGGATAAATCTGGCGGTACCTTCGGCTGGCTCCCACTTTTTCTGTAGTTCGATAAGTGCCAAAACCGACAGTGCTGTGATATAGTTCACGCGAAACCAACTCCCATCACTGAGGACACGCGATTTCAGCCACGCAACGAGCGACGCAATCATCTCAGGACGACGCGTGGTGTTTAGTTCAATTAAAATAAAAACAGGGACAAGTGTATGCTGTTCAGCAATGAAGAGGGCATCAAACATTGGGGTATTGAACAACGCTACAGGGGGCAAACGATGTCGCGGCGGTTTCAAGCGACTGCCAAGGAACGGAATCTTCGTCAATTGTCTGGCAAGTCTCATAAGGGGTAGCGCATTTTCTGAGAGTGTAAGCTCGTTCCAATCGAACTGATCAAAAGCCGCATAGGCTAATTTGACCAGGGCGAGATGGGGCGGGAGTTTTGGGACAGACGCAAGCAGATCCTGGAGGGACGGGTCTGACGAACGTAGGTGAATCTGTTCCAGAATTAAACGGGCAAACCGGGTCGCTTCAGCGTTGGATATCCTCGCCGTATCCAATCCCCAATGCCCCGTTTCGTTCCGATTCGCGACGAACCATTCGGTAAGATTCGGGTCTGGCGTTTCATTTTGCGCGAGTTGAATCCAAGCGTATGCGCACGTCGGGAAGGTACTTGAGGAAAGTTGCCCCTCAAAAACACCTTCTTCGCGCTGTTGTGCGAGCAAAGCGGTAACCCCGCGTGTTAAAGCAGATATAATCTGTTCTTTCATGATTTTCCATCGTAGGTTTTGACGTATATGGTAAACTTGAAAACTATGGTGGATCCTAAAAATAAATACACACTTTCGCCCCAGGCCCGGTAGGTGCGGTTTCTAACCGCACCGTTGCAAAGTGTCCAGT
>VXZL01000050.1 GCA_009845505.1 Candidatus Poribacteria bacterium
TTCCGAAAATTCTCATCTCACAGAACGGGCTGCAGTCAAAATTGCGTAAGTCCTGAATAAAAAACATGAAACAATCGCGTCCTACTACTCCGTTGCTTAAAGTTTCCAATGTCTCCAAAGACTTCGGATCCGTTCAAGTCTTGCGAAATATTTCATTTACGCTCACTGACGGGACTTCGGTGGCGATTACCGGTCCTTCGGGTTCTGGCAAAAGCACACTCCTACACATTGTCGGGACGTTAGAGGCACCCAGTAGCGGACGGGTTGAGATTAACAATACGGATCCATTTCAACTCCCTGAGCCCGAACTCGCCCGCTATCGGAACGCTGTCATCGGATTTGTATTTCAGGATCATCATCTGCTCCCGCAGTATTCCGTGCTTGAGAACGTCCTTATTCCGACACTCGTCTCCAAGCGGGCACCTGACCCAACACAACGCGCACACGAACTCCTCAGACGGATAGGCCTCGCGCACCGCGTGTCGCATCGACCCGCTGAACTTTCCGGGGGTGAACGACAACGCGTCGCTATTGCCCGTGCTCTCATTAATCAACCCGATATCCTCCTCTGCGATGAACCGACGGGAAACCTCGATACAACAACTTCCGATACCATCGCCGACTTGCTCTTTGAGCTCCACCGTGTAGAGCAGAAGATATTGATTGTTGTCACCCACAACCTTGAATTCGCGTCCCGTTTTCAGCAGCACCTGCAACTTGTCGATGGCATTTGCAGCGTCACGCAAAGTGCCTAACCCAACAGACGATGCACAGATTTTCTTGGAACGCCCTTAAACACTTCTGGCAGATACACCTCACCGTCGCCCTCTGTACAGCTGTCGCCACCGGTGTGCTTGCGGGGGCTTTGCTCGTCGGAGATTCTGTCCGTGGAAGTCTCCGCAGCCTCACGACAGAACGGCTCGGTACAATTCAACATGCCCTCCTCGCCGATCACTTTTTTCAGCCAAATATCTTAGATCGGCAAAACACTGTACCAACGATTTTGTTGAATGGCACGGTTGTTGCGCCACAGGCACAGACCCGTGCATCAAAGGTTAACGTCATCGGCGTAACAGAAGACTTCTTCACCTTTTGGGTAGGCGATCCCGTGCCGAACCTGAACAAACCCCCTAATCAGCCTTTCAACACGATTGTCATCAACGAGGCACTCCAAAGTGAGTTGAAGGTCCAAATCGGCGATATGCTCTTGGTGAACGTCGCGCAAGTTGCTGACATCCATCCCGAATTCTTGCTCGGTGAACGCGACACTGCGGAGGCTATCCAGAGCCTCCGATTGGTCATCAGCGATATTGTTCCGACGAAGAACGCCGGTAGGTTCAACCTACGCGCACATCAAAACCTCCCTTTCAACGCTTTCATCGCGCTTCCAACTTTACAAAAAGCACTCGGACAGGTAGACCAAGTAAATGCCCTCTTCACGGCAGAAACAACCCCTATTTCATCTGACCAACTCACGTTGACGCTTGAGGCTCTTGACTTGAACATTCAAATGCATAGAGACCACTTGGATCTCCAAAGTCGGCAGTACCTCCTCAAACCTGTGTTATCGGAGAGTGCCTTGACGGTTGCAACGGAAAACAGTATCTCGACCCTCCCGACGCTGACCTATCTCGCGAATACAATATCTGCCAACGATAGGACGGTTCCATATTCCACAATTGTTGCATTCCCAACGGATGAAGGAGAGTTTTCAGATGACCATCGCGCCAAACCAAATGAAATCGTTCTCAATACGTGGACAGCGGATGATCTCGGCGTGAAAGTCGGCGATGAAATTAGCATTACA
The DNA here is from genome assembly GCA_009845505.1 of Candidatus Poribacteria bacterium. GTDB lineage: Bacteria > Poribacteria > WGA-4E > WGA-4E > WGA-3G > WGA-3G. The sequence goes on from VXZL01000050.1 coordinate 1,808, forward strand.
TATTATAGTGTCGGGGCGGATGAGACCTATAACACCGAAACAGCATCCTTTCTTCTGAAGGGGATCGTGCCAATTGAGGGCATCGCCGCCGATAGAGGCATCATTCCTGAGTTCCCGGGTATCCACGACACCGCCGATATGTCCGAATGGGAGTCCCCTTTTCCGATTGATTATACCCTCATCCGCAGCCAAGATGAGACGTATTGGGATGAATATGGACCCACACCGAAAGCGTTTATCTCGCTGGAGACGGGCAAGCGACTCTGGCAGAATCGGTTTGGCGATCTTACGACTATTCGCATGAAGGTGCCACAAGGTTCAGACGTGCAGGCAACACGTACGCTTTTTGAAACCGAGTTCCTCAAGAAGATTCAACCTGGGCAGATCGGATTTCAATTCTTGGCACTCCAAACAGAAGGGCTACAAGCCGCCACTGGTGCCACGGATTTCGGGATGCTGTTTAGCAGCCTCAGTATCCTTATTATTCTCGCCGTCGCCTGGCTTGTCGAGCTATTCTTTCGTATCGGTGTTGAACAACGTTCTCACGAGATTGGTATACTACAAGCCGTTGGCTATCCACTCGCTAAAATCCGCCGTCGTTTCTTTTTTGAGGGTGGGAGTGTCGCCGGTATCGGCACGCTTTTGGGATGCTTACTCGCCATTGGGTACGCCCAACTGATGCTATTCGGGTTAAAGACGTGGTGGTTGCCTGCTATCGGCACCCCCTTCATCGCATTTCACGCGAGTTTATGGAGCCTACTTATCGGGGTATGCGTGACAATGGTCGTCATGCTGAATGCCATCCGTGTTGCCGTCGCGAGGATAGGACGGACTTCAACGGCTACGCTCCTCGCCGGTGGAACGGATTTTGATGATGCGGGTGTAAAACCAAAACCTCAAGAAACAAAGACATCCGGCGGTTTAGTATCAAAAATTACCTTTCTGGGGCTCGGTATCTGGGCAGGTATCTTAGGCGGTTCCAATCTCGTTGAAGAGGGGTGGGGCGGATTGGTCGCTTTGATTTTGCTGAGTGCTATTATTTTATTTAGTACCGGTTATGGCCTCCGTAGAGCTATCCGTAAAGGGGAGGGCATCTATGCACATCTGACTGTCAAGCAGGCGAATGCGTTCCTCCTGTTTTGTGCTATTGGGATTGTTATCGGGACTGTCATCGCCTACTTCCCCTGGGTCCAGTGGATTCGCGAGACGATTTTTTCGTGGTTTGAACATCCGGTCGTCCAATTTCTATTTTCCACACTCTCTATTCTCGGCGTGGGGTGGCTGGCTTTTAGTCGATGGCTAACCTCCGAGAACGTACCGAAACGGTTCAGCCGGATGCGATTTGCTATCAAAAATGCTGCGCGGCAGCCCCAACGGAGCAAAGTCTCTGTTACAACCGTCAGCTTGGCGTGCTGTATTATCGTGGCAGTCGGTGCGAATCGGCACGACGCACCCCCAAAAACAGAATACGCCTTTGTTGCGGAGTCGGCACTCCCTTTACACCATAGCCTGAATACACCCGACGGGCGGTTTGAACTCGGTTTCTCTGACGCTGCTTCTGAACTGCTCAGCGCGTCGGAAATCATTCCATTTCGCGTGCTTCCGGGTGAGGACGTGAGTTGTTTAAATCTCTATCAACCTCAGAAACCGCAAATTTTGGGTGCTTCGGGGGCTATGTTGGTAAAACCGCCGTGGCAGCGATTAGAACTCAGCGATCTCGGAGAAGGGAGAGCACCCGCGATGGGTGACGACAATTCGCTGCGTTGGATCTTACACCACAATCCTGATGACGATTTTCTTGTCCAAGATGAATTTGGAAAACCGCTGCTTTTGGATATTGAAACGCTTCAGGGGAGTCTCTTTC